>JAFVYT010000095.1 GCA_017508505.1 Clostridia bacterium | reverse complement strand
GTCGTGATGATATGCCAAGCCTGCGGCTTGGATAAAAAATTCGACAAGTCAAAACTTGTCGAATTTTTTGGCAGGGGCACAAGGACTTGAACCCTGGGCACGCGGTTTTGGAAACCGCTGCTCTACCAACTGAGCTATACCCCTATATAAAAATGGAAGCGCGCTGTGAGAATCTATATAAAACCGGTTGAGGGAAGGGAAGTGGTGCGCTCCTCAACCGAGTGTTACGCTCTTCTCGGCGATGCGGGAAAAACTGGTGGGCCTTCAGGGACTTGAACCCCGGACCGACCGGTTATGAGCCGGCTGCTCTGACCAGCTGAGCTAAAGGCCCATGCTCGCGCATTCGCAAGGTGTATTGTAACAAAAAAAAGCCCTCTTGTCAAGGGCTTTTTTTCAAAAATTATCCTTTCGGCTTCCTTGGGTTTCCCTGGGGCTTTTGCCTTTGGGGCGGCCGCTGCTGCGGGGGTCTTGGCGGGGTAGGGGCCTTTTTTCTGTCTTTGTTTGGAGCGGGGCGCTTGACGGAAAGAGTTACCTTTTCTCCCTTCAGGGGAGGCTTCTTGCCGCCTTGGCCGATGCCTGCGGGACGGTGCAGGACTTGCGGGGTGGAGCGAACGACAGGGCGCTTCTGTCCCTTTGCGGGGGTCGGCGCTCGCTTTGCCGCAGGGCGTGCGGCTCGGGGGGCTCGAGGCGGTGTCGGGTGCTTCCGATACTTTTCGGGAACCCTTGCCACGGCACGCCTGGGGGTGCTTTGTCCCGCAGAGCCGTCCTCCGTTTCTCCCGAGAGCACCAAAAAGCCCTCGTGCAGAGCACGGGTCACGCGGCGGAGTCTGGCACGGGAGGCCTTCTTCTCCTCCTGGCGGACCAGCCGCAGTCTGCGGTTTTCCTCTTGGTTCATTTCCTTCACGGCACGGCGCTTGGCACGGGTTTCCCTTGCGTGGTGGACCCACACCGTTCCCACCAGAACGCCTACGTAGGAGACCCCTGCGAGGATCACGAGGATCAGGGCCACGTGGGCGGGACCGTGGGAAAAGAAGCCCGTGATGGCATCCCAGGTGACGAGCCATCGGGACAGACCCACGCCGGACGCCGCCACCAAAGGAACACTTGCCAGCAGCTCGTCCTTGTAATACACGTCCATCGTCCCGTAGGAGGAGCCCTCAATGACCGGGGCGGTGAAGGTGTCCTTGGATACGTTTGTCTCCAAACGGATGTCGGTCTCCGGATCAAAGGTGACGGGAAGGAGGGCATTGACCTCGTCCCCCGTGGCCAGAATCACGTGGTCGACCCCTGCCCCGAGGCGCACCTTCTTTTCGCAGACGATCTTGCCCTTGGTCAGGACGCTTTGGAAGGCAAAGCTCTCCTCCGCCCATTCCAGAAGGGTCTTGGCATCCCGATAGGAGGAGATATCCGTTTGGTTTTGCTTTTCGCTGCGATCCTCTCCTCCGGAGACGATCACAAGGTAGGTGGCGTTTTTCTTTTGGCGAACCGTGGCCACGCACCAGCCCGCCTCCTGCGTATAGCCGGAGACCATTCCTCTGACGCCCTCCATATAGTAGTCGGTGACGTAGGAGAAGGGGACCAGGGCGTTGCGGTTGGTGTAGCTGCGCTCCCCGGTCAGGTTGGTGGCGGGGATGACCGTGTTCGGCTTTTCCGAAAGGAGCATAAAGCGGTTGACCCGATAGATGCTTTCACAGAGCAGGACGGTATCCTCCGGTGTGGTGTACATGGCGGAGGAGTGGACGCCCGTGGGGTTGGTGTAGTGGGTGTTCTCCATCCCCAATTCCTCGGCACGCGCGTTCATCGCGTCCACAAAGGAAGAGATGTTGCCTCCGCTGACCGAGGCAAGAACCAGGGCGGCGTCGTTGGCTCCGTATACGATCAGCCCCTCGAGAAGGGAGTCGAGGGGGAGCGTTTCCCCCACCTTGAGCTTCATAGAGGTGCCGCCGGAAAAGGAGGAGAGCATTTCCTCCGTCACGGTTACGCTCACGTTGCCCGCCGTTTCCCGATACTCCAGCGCGAGCATCGCCGTCATCAGCTTGGTGAAGGCGGCAGGGGAGAGGCGACCCGTGTAATTCTTTTCAAACAGAAGCTTTTTTGACTCCAGATTGTACACGGCGGCGGTGGGACAGCTGATCTCGGGCTCCTCCGGCTCTTCTGCAGAAACGACGAAGGGCGACAGCAAGCATACTGCCGCGATCAGGCTGCAAAGAAGCGCAAGAAGCCTTTTTTTCATATGATTTCCTTCCAGCGGGCGCGGACGAATTCGGTGTCCTGCCCGATTCTTATTTGCAGTGCCTCCAGAGAGTCGAAGCGCATCTCGGGACGCACGAAAAAGCAAAATTCCGTTGTGACGGTCTGCCCGTAAAGGTCCGCATCGAAATCATACAGGTGCGTTTCCGCCACGGTCCTTCCGTCAGAGTCTACGGTGGGACGGAGTCCGAGGTTGCAAATGCCGTAGAACGCTCCGCTCGCGGTGTGACAACGAACCCCGTAGACCCCGCGCTTGAGCGTGGCAAGACCCTCGGGAAGCACCTGATTGACGGTGGCAAAGCCCATTTTCCGACCCAGCTTTTTCCCGTGGGAAACGGGGAGCGTCAGGGAGTGGGGACGGCCCAAAAGCGCGGCGGCCTCCTCGACCCTTCCCTCGGAAAGCATCCCGCGGATGCGGGTGGAGGAAACGGCTTCATTCCCGATGCACACGGGAGGAACAACCACCGTGTCAAGCCCCATTTCGGCAAGGCAGTGCTTCAAAAAGGCCGCGTCTCCCGCACCGCCCTTTCCAAAGCGGAAGTTGAAGCCGCAATAGACCCGCTTGGCGTTCAGGGTGTCCCGCAGGACTTGTTTGCAAAAATCCTCGGGGGAAAGATCGCGGAAGCGGACGAATTCCTCCAGGATCACCTCGCGGATGCCCATTTTGAGGATGCGCTCTCTTTTTTCCTCGGGCGGGGTCAGACAGCCGGGGGCACCCCCTGCCCGCAGGAGCTCCTCCGGATGGCGGTAAAAGCTCCACACAAGGGGAGTCAGACCCATCTTTGCGGCGTCCTCGGCGCAGGGCTCGATGATGGCGCGGTGTCCCAGATGGATCCCGTCGAAATTGCCCAGGGCGACTGCGGTCCCCTCGGGGTAACGAAACGACATTTGGATTTATGCTTCCTTTACGAAATAGACTTCCTTCATAACCTGATCGAACAGGGGCTTGTCCGCAAAGTCCGTCTGTACCTCAGCGATGGCGTCCACGGTCTCGAGCCCCTCCACCAATTCACCGAAGGCGGCGTATTGCCCGTCCAGATGGGGGGCGGCCTCGTGCATAATGAAGAACTGACTTCCTGCGGAGTCGGGAGCCATGGAGCGTGCCATGGAGAGGACGCCGCGCTTGTGCTTGAGGTCGTTTTTGACGCCGTTGGCGGCAAATTCACCCTTGATGGTCCAGCCGGGACCGCCGGTGCCGATGCCCTTGGGGTCACCGCCCTGAATCATAAAGCCGGGGATGACGCGATGGAAGATCAGCCCGTTGTAAAAGCCTCCGTCCACCAGCTTCTGAAAGTTTGCTACGGTGATGGGAGCTACGTCGGGGTAAAGGCGCGCGACCATCTCGTTTCCGTTTTCCATTACGAATTTGACCCATTCGGTCTTTTCTTCACTTCTTACAAATGCCATTTTCTTTTTTCCTTTCACGGTTGATGCAAATTCAAGCGATCTCTTACGCTTCTGCTTTGGTCACGAAATACACGGCCTCGATGACCTGTGCTTCCTTGGGAGTCTCTCCCGAAACCTCGCAGGAGGCGATTCGGTCTACCACGTCCATTCCCTCGATGACCTTGCCGAAGGAGGCGTACTTGCCGTCCAGATAGGTAGCGTCTGCGTGCATAATAAAGAACTGGCTTCCGGCGGAGTTGGGAGCGGTCTTGCGGGCCATGGAGATGACGCCGCGCACGTGGGAGGGCTGCTTTTCGTTTACGTAGCCGTTTTCGGCAAACTCACCGTCGATGGTCCAGCCGGGACCGCCGGTGCCGTCTCCGTCCGGATCACCGCCCTGAATCATAAAGCCCGACATGACACGGTGGAAGGTCAGTCCGTCGTAAAAGCCTTTTGACACCAGAGACTTAAAGTTGGAAACGGTAAGGGGAGCCGCCTCGGTGGAGAGTGCCACCAGAATATGTCCCCCTGCCTTCATCTGAATGCAGACGGTATCGGTTTTCTCCTCGGAGCGGGTGTAGCCCGTGGGAACGATGATCTGAGGGGGAGCCTTCTCCTCGGTCTTTTTCTCCTCCTCCGTCTCCGCCGTCTCACTCTTCTTCTCCTCGGTGGAGGCGGGCACGGTGCCCACCGAGCCGTTCTTGGTCAGAAAATAGACCTTTTCCATCACCTGCTTGGTCACGGGGGTCTCACCCGCCACCTTGCACCCTGCGATCTCGTCTACCACGTCAAGGCCGTGGATGACCTTGCCGAAGGCGGCGTATAGCCCGTCCAGATGGGCGGCGGCCTCGTGCATAATGAAGAACTGGCTGCCCGCGGAGTTGGGGGATTGGCTTCTTGCCATGGAGATGACGCCGCGCTCGTGCTTGAGGTTGTTTTGGAAGCCGTTGGAGGCAAACTCACCCTCAATGGTCCAGCCGGGGCCGCCGGTGCCGTTTCCGTCCGGGTCACCGCCCTGGATCATAAAGCCGGAGATGACGCGGTGGAAGATCAGCCCGTCGTAAAAGCCCTTTCCGACCAGCTTCTGAAAGTTGGCCACGGTCTTGGGAGCGATATCGGGATAAAGCTCCAAAATGATGTTTTTTCCCGTGTTCATTTGGATGCAAACGTAGTTGGAGGTCTCGTCGCTTTTTTCAAAGCCCTCGGGAAGCGAGCCCGTCTCCCCGGCCTTTTCGGCGCTGCAGGAGAACAGCGAGAGGAGGGCGGCGAGGACCAGAACGATTGAGAGGACGGTGCGGAGCTGTTTCATCGGTAATATTTGAAGTAACAAACGATACTTCTTTCCTTTCCCTGAATTTCGTCGTATCCCGTGAAGATCACGCCGTCGTGGCTCATCAATTCCCCCGACTGCACGCTTTCGTCACAGCATTTAAAGATGGATTCGGTCTCGCTGTTCACGAAAACGTAGCCCATCCTGACACAGATGTAAGCGTCCTTACAAAGCACGATATCCCCGGTCTCGAGCCGTTCGGTGACGTATTTTAAGATCTTGCTGTCGTATTTGGCTGCGGCCTCCCTGCGATAGGCGGCGGAGGCGTAGTAGCGGTCGGGGAACAGTTTCATATATAATTTTTTGAACATACTATCATTATAATTTCTTTCCATTTCCGTGTCAAGGCGGGAAGGGAAAAAAGAAGGGATCGGACGCGGGAAAAAAACAAGGGGAATTTTGAGGAAAAATAGCGGCGCTTTTCTTGACATTTCAGCGGAAAATGTGTATCATTATCTTGCATTTTTTTTACCGTGCATTCCTTTGAAAAAAAGGAGCACAAAAGTGAGGAGGTAGATAAATGGAAAAATGTGTCTCCGGAGCAGATGTACTCATTCGTCTGGAGGACCTTTGCAAATCGTTTGATAACGAGCAGATCCTGAAAAGCGTCAATCTCACCATTCGTGACAAGGAATTCGTCACACTTTTAGGCCCCTCGGGCTGCGGTAAGACCACCATATTGCGATGTATCGCGGGGTTTGAGACCCCCGATGCGGGCAGTATCCTCTTTGAGGAGAAGAGTCTGGTGGATACCCCTGCCCATTTGAGACCCATTAACACCGTTTTTCAGAAGTATGCTCTTTTTCCGCATCTGAACGTTTTCGACAACGTGGCGTTCGGCCTGCGTATAAAAAAGCTCCCGGAAAAGGAGATCCGCCAAAAGGTGAGAAAAATGCTCGCCATGGTGGACCTGAAGGGATATGAGAAAAGACCCATTGCCAAGCTCTCCGGCGGTCAGCAGCAGCGGGTCGCCATCGCCCGCGCTCTGGTGAATATGCCCCGTCTGCTTCTTTTGGACGAGCCCCTCGGAGCGCTGGATTTAAAGCTCCGCAAGGATATGCAGCTGGAATTGAAGAACCTGCACCGTCAGTCGGGGATCACCTTCCTTTACGTGACCCACGATCAGGAGGAGGCTCTGACCATGAGTGATACCATCGTGGTGATGAAGTCCGGCACCATCCAGCAGATCGGCTCGCCTCAGGACATCTACAACGAGCCCGCCAACGCCTTCGTTGCGGACTTTATCGGGGAAAGCAATATCTTCGACGCCCGTATGAACGAGGACGGGAAGGTCTACCTTTGCGGCGCGGAGTTTATTTGCGTGGACCGCAAGCCCGCAGAGCTGGTGGACGTGGTCATCCGTCCCGAGGACGTGGAGATCGTCTCCGCTGAGGAGGGAACCGTGGTCGGCCTCGTAGAGGCCAGCCTTTTCAAGGGCGTTCACTATGAAATGACCGTTTCCTGCGGCGGGGAGCAGTGGATCATCCACTCCACCCGTACCGCCACCCCCGGAGATACCATCGGAATGCGGGTTGCTCCCGAGAACATTCACGTAATGAAGCGGATGTTCCCCCACGCGGAAAACGTGGTGGAGGCCACCGTCGCCTCCGTGTCGGAGGAGGGGTGCGAGCTCGCCTTCGACGAGATAACGGTTTCCTGCCCTGCTACGGGCCTTGCGGAGTCGGACGAGGTCACCCTGACTCTTGCGCCCGAGGCCATTGAGCTGTGCGACCCCGAGGACGCACTGTTCTCGGGCGTTCTGGACAGCATCGTCTGGAAGGGCAGCTATTATGAAATGATCATCATTTCCCAGCATCGCCGCTGGCTGGTCAAGAGTCAGATGGACGAGCAGGTGGGCTCCGAGGTCTTTTTCCGTTTTGCTCCCGAAGGGGTGCGTCTCGGGAAAGGAGCGCAGGGATGAAGTCGAAGAAGCCTTTGGCGCCGTACCTTTTTTGGATGGCGACCTTCGTGGTCATTCCCTTGGGGATGGTCGCGTACTACGCCTTCACCGCCAAGGACGGCTCCTTTACTCTGGAAAATTTAAAGTTCATCGCACAGAATAAGCAGGTCTATCTGGATTCCTTCTGGATTGCGCTGCTCTCCACCGCGGTCTGCCTTCTCATTGCCTATCCTCTGGCACTTGTGATGACGCGGATGAGCCCTCGGGGACAGAGAATGATGAACATTCTCGTGATGCTTCCCATGTGGATGAACTTCATCCTCCGCATTTGCTCCCTCGAGGTGATCCTGACCCCCAACGGGGTGCTCAATCAGCTCTTCGGCTGGGAGTCCAATCCCATTTTCCATACCACCTCTGCGGTGGTCATCGGCATTGTGTATAACTACCTGCCCTTTATGGTCCTGCCCCTTTATACGGTGATGCAGAAGATCTCCAAGTCCGTTCTGGAGGCGGGAAGGGATCTTGGGTGCAACGGCTGGACCCTTCTTTGGAAGGTGATCTTCCCTCTGTCCGTGCCCGGGGTCATTTCGGGGATTACCATGGTGTTCGTGCCGGCGGCATCCTCCTTTGTCATTGCCTCCCGTCTGGGCGGCTTCAATCTCATCGGAGATACCATCGACACCTATTACACCAAGAGCTACAATCTGAATGCCACCGCTATGCTCTCCTTTGTTCTGATGATCGTCATCGTCATTTCCATGGCCGTGATGAATTATTTTGACAAGGACGACGACATCGTTCTGGTTTAAGGGAGGGGCAAGATGAAAAAAAGCATTCCGACCCTGTACCTTGCCCTTGTATTCCTCTTCTTGTACGCACCCATTGCGGTGATGATCGTGCTGTCCTTCAACAGCGCCTCCCACGGCATTTCCAATTGGAGCGGCTTTACCCTGGACAATTACCTGTCCCTGTTCCGCTACGACGCCCTGATCGACGCCTTGGTCAATTCTCTTGTGATCGCGGTGCTGTCGGCTCTGGGTGCCTGCCTTTTGGGGACGCTGGGTGCTCTGGGACTGAACAACGTCAAGAGGGGAAGAGGGCTTCTGATGAACCTCTCGAATCTCCCCATCATCAACCCCGAGATCGTCACGGGCGTTTCCCTGACCCTGCTCTTCATCGGCGTCTTTTCCCTGAAGCTGGGCTTTTTCACGGTGCTTTTGTCCCATATCGTGTTCAATACGCCCTACGTCATTCTCAACGTAATGCCCCGTCTGCGCCGTATGGATAAAAATCTGTACGAGGCGGCGCTGGATCTGGGATGCCCTCCCACCAAGGCCTTTTTCAAGGTGGTCCTGCCCGAGATCTTCCCGGGCGTCTTTGCGGGCTTTCTTATTTCCCTGACCTACTCCTTTGACGATTTCATCATCAGCTATTTTACCGGAGACAACTTCCAGACCCTTTCCGTTTTCATCAACAACAGTATGAAAAAGGGAATCCAGCCCTGGATGGCCTCTATGACCGGTGTGATCTTCATCGCGGTCTTTCTGATCCTTGTGATCATGAACATCCACGATGCCCGTGCGGACGCCATTGAAAAGGGCAAGATCCCCGCACCCGCCCCCCGTCGCGGCGGCACCCTTTTGAAGGTGACGGCCGGCGTTCTTGCCTTCGGCCTGATCCTCGGGCTTTGCCTGCCCCGTGTCTTTGGCGGGAAGGACAAGTCCATCGTGGTGTGCAACTGGGGTGAGTATATGTCCACGGGAGACTGCGACTTCGACGTGATCGAGGCCTTCGAGGAGGAAACGGGCATTCGGGTGGAGTACGTGACCGCGGAATCCAACGAGGCGCTCTATGCCAAGATGAAGTCGGGCTCCGGCTCCTACGACGTGATCTTTCCCTCCGACTATATGGCCGAAAAGATGATCGAAGAGGGGATGCTGGCAGAATTGGATTACGACAACATTCCCAATTACGCCAATATTATGGACGATTTCAAGGGGCTCGACTACGACCCCGAGGAAAAGTACACCGTGCCTTATTTCTGGGGAACGGTGGGCATCATCTACAACGAGTCGATGCTGGACGAGGAGGACCTCGCCCTGCTGGAGGACTGCAAGGATTGGAGCATTCTCTGGAGTGACAATCCCAAGTATGAAGACAAGATTATGATGTTTGACAATCCCAGAGACGCCTTCGGCATCGCCCTAAAGCAATTGGGCTACTCTCAGAACACCCAAAACGAGGCTGAGATCCGCGAGGCGGCGGCCCTTCTGGGGGAGCAGAAGTTCTACTACGCCATGGATCAGTTCTTTGAAATGATGCCCGGAGGGGACCTTGCCATTGCCACCTATTATGCAGGTGACTGTATGGCGGTGATGGAGGAGAACGAGGATCTGCGCTTCGTGATTCCCGAGTGCGGCACCAACCTCTTCAACGATGCGATGTGCGTGCCCGCCACCAGCGAGAAGAAGGAGTACGCCGAGGCCTTCATCAACTTTATGCTCACTGCCGAGGCAGGAAAGGCCAATACCGAATTCGTTTACTATTCCACCCCCAACTCGGTGGTGTACGAGGCGCTGGAGCCGGAGATGCGGGAGAATCCCGTGGCGTATCCCGTCCGCAAGGAGAATTGGGAGGCCTTCCGCTACCTGCCTGCCGAGACCAACGATTTGATGACGGATCTGTGGAATCAGATCAAGATCCAAAACAAATAAAGCAAAAACGAGGAAAGCTATGAAATACACCGGACTGAACGAACTGAGAGAAAAATATCTGTCCTTCTTTGAATCCAAGGGGCATCTCCGCTTGCCCTCCTTCTCTCTGGTTCCTCAGGGAGACAAGTCCCTGCTTTTGATCAACAGCGGAATGGCACCGATGAAAAAGTATTTTACCGGGGAGGAGGAGCCCCCCAGAAGGCGCGTCTGCACCTGTCAGAAGTGCATCCGCACTCCGGATCTGGAGCGCGTGGGCAAGACAGCCCGCCACGGTACCTATTTTGAAATGCTCGGCAACTTCTCCTTCGGAGATTACTTCAAGGAGGAGGCCATCCCCTTTGCGTGGGAGTTTTTGACCAAGACCCTGGAGATCCCCGAAGAGCTTCTCTGGCCCTCTGTATATGAGCAGGATGATGAGGCTTATGCTCTTTGGAGAGATGTAATCGGCGTGCCCGAAAGCCGCATTGTAAAGCTCGGCAAGGCGGATAACTTCTGGGAACACGGC
>JAFVYT010000094.1 GCA_017508505.1 Clostridia bacterium | reverse complement strand
CTTTAGGTTTAATATTATTATTTCTTTTTGGAACCCTTTTTCGGGAAAAAGGGGTTCCAAACCTCCCAAAAAGCTTTAAGTTGGATTTGATCCATCTCTCTATTAAGAAAAAGTATAAAAAACCACTCAAAAGCTTTTTGGAATCCAAAACCTTTTTCTCGAAAAAGGTTTTGGTGGGGTATGGGGTGAAACCCCATAAATCCCCCGTAAAAGGGGTATGGGGCAACGCCCCATAAAGCTCTCCGTAAAGGGGTTTATTCTGCGGGCGCGGCAGGGTCGAAGCGGGCAACGGCAAGCTGATAGCGATCCAAAAGAGTCAGAGTCTCAATGGGAAAGGTCGCCCCGTGAAGAAGCACGTGACTCGGAAAGGCCTTGGCCTTCAAGGCGTCGGTCAGCCCGACCCCCGTGCACTTGCCCGCCGCCTCCCGAGCCGTCCAAACGAAGGAAAAGGGCAGGGTACGCTCATAAAGGGAGAAGAAGCGCGCCGCAATGCGAGGCCGATGCTCGGAGATGCGCTCCGCGTCCAGCCCGATGGGAAAGGGAGCAAAGGCCACGGCAAACAGCGGGCCGCAATGGGTCACGGAAAGGTGATAGGGAAAGCCGTCGGAAGCAAAATAGGGCTTGCCGAATTCTCCACGGGAAATCCCCGGAAAGGGCAACCCCTTCCCCCGACAAAATTCCTCGCAAAACCGGGGCAGGAGAAGGGAAGACGCCTCGCGGGCGTCCCCCTCTGCGATTTCATAGATCAGTGTGATCTCATTCGTTACCGGAATCGTCATCTTCGAAGGCATCTTCGGGAACGTCGGGAAGATCCGGAGCCTCCTCGTCGGACAGAACCTCGTCGGATTCCACGGCGCCCTCTCCTTCCTTTTCAATCTCGTCGTCGCGGGTGACACGCTGGAAGGAGGTGAGAGACTCGCCCTCCTCGGGACGCATCACGAAGATGCCGCTGGAGGAGCGCCCCACAAGGGAAATGCGATCCGCGTGCACGCGAATGAGCTTGCCGTCGGAGGCAATCAGGATCAGATCGTCGTTTTCGGAAACGGCGGCGATGCCCACCATGGTCTCGCCCGCCTTGCCGCCCAGCTTCTGACAGCGCATTCCCTTGCCGCCGCGATGCTTGGCGGCAAATTCCTCAAAGCTGCTTCTCTTACCCACACCGTTGTCGGAGAGCGTCACCAGCGTGCGCTCCTCCTTTTGGCCGATGGCGATGGCACCGCAAACGGCGGCACCCTCGGAAAGGCGCATGGCTCGCACGCCGCGGGCGATACGGCCCATCAGACGGATCTCCTCCTCGTGGAAGCGAACCGCCACACCCTCGGTGGAGGCAACGAACAGATCTCCGTCCCCTAAGGTCTTACCCACAAAGAGGAGCTCGTCCCCCTCGTCCAGGGTAATGGCCTTCACACCGTCCCGACGTACGTGACGGAACAGGGCCAGAGGCGTTCTCTTGATGAAGCCGTTTCGGGTGACGAAGTAAAGAGCCTCCTCCGTGGCCAGCTTCGGCACGGAAAGGAAGGCGGTGATCCACTCACCCTCCTTGAGGTTGAGCACGTTCACCAGATTGGTACCCTTGGCGTTTCGGCTCGCCTCGGGGATCTCGTAGCACTTTTTCACGTACAATCGGCCGAGATTGGAGAAGAAGAAGACGTAGTTGTGGGAGTGGCTCACCACCAGATCCCGAATGGAGTCCTCCTCCTTGGTGGTCAGGGCACGCATTCCCTTGCCGCCGGTGTTCTGTGCCTGATAATCGTCCAGACGCTGACGCTTGATATAGCCTGCGTGGGTCACGGTAATGACCGCCTTGTGCTTCTCGATCAGATCCTCCAGGATGATGTCGTCGGCGGCATCCTCGATCTCGGTGCGGCGCTCGTCCCCGAATTTCTTGCGAATCTCCAGAATCTCCTCCTTGAGTACTCCGAGGAGCTTTTCACGGTCGGCCAAAATCTCACGCAGATAGGCCACGAGAGCCTGCTTCTCCGCCATCTCCTCCAGGATCTTTTCGATCTCCAGACCCGCCAAACGGCCAAGAGGCATCTCCACGATGGCCTGACCCTGCACGTCGGACAGAAGGAAGCGCTCCATCAAAGCGGCCTTGGCGTCCTGCTGGGTGCGGTTGGAGCGGATGATGCGGATGACCTCGTCGATGTTGTCGATGGCGATCTTGTACCCCTCCAGAATGTGGAGACGGGCGAGGGCCTTGTTCAGGTCAAAGCGGGTGCGGCGCTCGGTCACCTCGATCTGATGCTCCAGATAAAGGCGGAGCATCTGCTTTAAGGAAAGGGTCTTGGGCTCGCCCTTGACCAGAGCCAGCATATTGATGGCAAAGGTCTCCTGAAGCTGAGAATACTTGTAGAGCTGATTGAGGATCACCTCGCGGTTGACGTTCTGCTTGAGGTCGATGACCACGCGGATCTTACCCTTGCAGCTCTCGTCACGCAGGTCGGAGATGCCCTCGACCCGCTTTTCGTTCACCAGAGCGGCGATGCTCTTGACCATATTGGATTTGTTGATCTGATAGGGGATCTCGTCCACCACGATGCTTTCCCGCTTGCCGTGGGTCTCAAAGTGAGTACGGGCACGCATCAGCACCTTGCCCCGTCCCGTGAGATACGCCTGCTCGATGCCCGCCTTGCCGTAGATCTTGGCGGCGGTGGGGAAGTCGGGCCCCTTGACGAACTGCATCAATTCTCTCACCTCGGCCTCGGGGTGATCCATCAGGTACACCACCGCGTCGATGACCTCGCAGAGGTTGTGAGGGGGGATGTTCGTGGCCATACCGACGGCAATGCCCACGCTGCCGTTGCAGAGCAGATTCGGGAAGCGGCTGGGGAGCACCGTAGGCTCCTTGAGCTTATTGTCGAAGTTGGGGACGAAGTCCACCACGTTCTTCTCGATGTCCTGGAGCATGGTATTGGCCATTCGGGCCATTCTCGCCTCGGTGTAACGGTAGGCGGCGGCGCCGTCTCCGTCCAGGTTACCGAAGTTACCCTGACCCTCGATGAGGGGGTAGCGCAGGGAGAAGGGCTGTGCCATACGCACCATTGAGTCGTATACCGCCATATCGCCGTGGGGGTGATAATGACCCAGCACGTTACCGACGGTGGTGGCAGACTTGCGGAAGGGCTTGTCGTGGGTGAGGTGATCCTCGTACATGGCGTAAAGGATACGGCGGTGTACGGGCTTGAGTCCGTCACGCACGTCGGGCAGGGCACGGCCTACGATGACGCTGGCGGAATAGTCGATGAAGCTGCGACGGATCTCCTTGACGATGTCAACGTGGTCGATCCTCTGACCTTCTAAGTACAGTTCCATGAATGGATATTTCCTTTCTATGCATCCCTTCTCCTCTTTTCGACGAAATGTTTCACGCCGTCAACACAGGGGAGTACAGGATGTGAATTACGCTGGGGAATCGGGTGGACACCGTCCGACCCAATCCCCAAACAAGGCATAAAATCGGGCTTTTGGAAGGAATGCGGTTGTGGAAGAGAGTTTTCCACAGGCTGTGGAAAACTTGTGTGAAACAATGGAGTTACACACAGAATCCACAGAGTTATCCACAACTAGACATCCAGATTTTCCACATATTTTACATTTTGCTCGATGAATTCTCTTCTCGGCTCGACCTTGTCACCCATCAGAAGGGAGAAGGTTTCGTCCGCGGCGTAGGCATCCTCGATGCTCACGCGGATCAGGGTGCGGGTCTCCGGGTCCATGGTGGTCTCCCAAAGCTGCTCCGCGTTCATTTCACCGAGACCCTTGTATCGGTCGGCCTGGGCGTTGTCCCCGAGGCGGGCGATGATCTCGTCCCGCTCCTCGTCGGAGAAGGCGTACTCCACGTGCTTGCCCTTGGACACCTTATAAAGAGGCGGACGGGCACAGAAAATATGTCCCTTTTCGATCAGGGGCTTCATATGGCGGAAGAAGAAGGTAAGCAAAAGGGTCTTGATGTGGGCACCGTCCACGTCCGCATCCGCCATCAGGATGATCTTGCCGTAGCGGAGCTTTTCCATATCAAACTCGTCTCCGATGCCGCAGCCCAGCGTCTGAATGATGGGAATGATCTGCGTGGAGGCGTAAATGCGGTCCAGTCTCGCCTTTTCCACGTTGAGGATCTTACCGCGCAAGGGCAGGATGGCCTGATACTTGGAATCGCGACCGTCCTTGGCGGTACCGCCTGCGGAATCTCCCTCTACGAAGAAGATCTCGCTCTTGGAGGGATCCTTTTCCTGACAGTCGGCCAGCTTTTCCGGATGGGCACCGGACTCCAGAGGACTCTTTCTGCGGCTGGCCTCACGGGCCTTCTTTGCCGCCTCGCGGGCTCGGCTTGCGGCCATGGCCTTGTCCAGAAGGAGCTTGGCCACCGCGGGATTTTCTTCAAAATACTCTCCGAGCTTGGTGGTGACGAGCCCGTCCACCAGAGGACGGATCTCCACGTTTCCGAGCTTGGACTTGGTCTGTCCCTCAAACTGGGTCTCCGCCACCTTGACGGAGATGATGCAGGTCAGACCCTCGCGCACGTCCTCACCGGAGAAGTTCTTGTCCGCGTCCTTCAAAAAGCCGAATTTTCTTGCATATTCGTTAAAGACGCGGGTCAGACCCGTCTTAAAGCCCGTCTCGTGGGTGCCGCCCTCGGGGGTGTGGATGTTATTGGCAAAGGAAAGGGTCATATCCTGATAGCCGTCGTTGTACTGCAGCGCGACCTCTGCCATACAGTCCTCGGACTCGGTGGAAAGGTAGATGACCTTTTCATTCAGGACGTTGCAGCGCTTCTTTTCGTTCAAATACGACACGAAGGAACGGATGCCGCCCTCAAAATACAGTCGGTTGAAGGTCTTTTCCTTTTCCTTTTTGTAGTAGCCGCCGTCCTCCCGATCCTCCTCGTCGAGCTCCTCGGCCACCACAAGGCCGTTCTCCGGATCTGCTTCCTCGGCACTGCGTCCGTCTACCTCACGCTCGTCGTAAAAGTCGATGGTGACCCCTGCGGTGAGAAAGGCCTGCTCCCGCAGACGGTTCAGCACCGTGGTATAGTCAAACTCCATCTCCGTAAAGATCTCGTGGTCGGGCATAAAATGCACGAAAAGGCCGTGCTCCTCGGTATCCCCGAGGCACGCAATGGGACGGGCCACCTTACCGCGGGAAAAGCGCTCGGTGTATTTTTTGCCGTCGTAGCAGTTTACGACCTCCATCCACTCGCTCAGAGCGTTTACCACCGAGGCACCGACGCCGTGGAGACCGCCGGAGATCTTGTAGCCGCCACCGCCGAATTTACCGCCGGCGTGGAGCACCGTAAAGACCACCTCGAGGGTGGGGATGCCCATTTTCGGATGGGTACCCGCAGGGACGCCGCGACCGTTGTCCTGCACGGAAACGGAACCGTCCTTGTGCAGACGCACGGTAATGGTATCACAGCGGCCTGCCAGCGCCTCGTCGATGGAGTTGTCCACGATCTCGTAGATCAGATGGTGCAGACCTCTCTGTCCCGTGGAGCCGATGTACATACCGGGGCGCTTCCGAACCGCCTCCAGACCCTCCAAAACCTGAATTTGGTTTTCATCGTACGTGGTATTCACCTGAGAAAATTCCTTCTGTTGTTCCAATTTCTTGTCCTTCCGTTTCAAAATCTAAAACCTTATTTCGTTTCCCGTTCCGCAAGGCTCTTGGCGCTGCGGGCAGAGGAATAAAGACTGTCTTTTCCGTAGGCGTTGCACAGGATCAGAGAATTCACCTGACGGAGCGGGCGCTTCGGCAAGACTGTATTGCCCGTTTCGCTGAGCTTTCGCAAAAATTTGCGGGTGGTGGCCTGAACCGTGGCGCTTTCCGCGTTCAGGATCAGGACCACCTTCTTTTCCGGGAGGCTCGTGCCGTCTCCCAAATCAAAAAAGGGTGCCTTCATCGGGTATATACCCCCTGTTCCACCGTGTGGATGCAGTCCGCAAAGCCAAAGGCCCCACGGTCCGTTCCGGTCATGATCACCTGCTTCCCCAAAAGGCCGCTCGTTACGTAGCTTCTGCGGGACTCGTCCAATTCGCTTAAGACGTCGTCCAAGAGGTACACCGGGTCCTTGCCCGTCATTTTTCTCGAGATTTCACCCTCCGCAAGCTTTAAGGCCAAAACCGCGCTTCTCTGTTGTCCCTGAGAGGCAAAGGAGCGAGCCGCAAAGGAGTCCACCTGAATCACCAGATCGTCCCGATGGATGCCCTTTTGGGTAAAGCCGTATCGCACGTCGCCCTCAAAGCCCTCCTCCAGCGCCTTTAAATACCCCGTTTTCATTTCCTCGGGGCTTGCCCCCTCCCGATATACGTCGGAGCGGTAGGAAAGGGCCAGGCGCTCCTTTTGAGAGGAGATACGCCAAAAATGCTCCGGGGCAGAAAGGGTCAATTCCTTCACGTAGTCGGCACGGATCGAGGCCACCTTCACGGACACCTCCGCGAGGCGCTCGTTCCAAACCTCGAAAAGCTCCTTCGGCAGCTTCTTTTTACTGCTTTGCTTTAAAAGCGCCGCCCTTTGCGCCTCGATGCGGTTGCACTCGTTTAAAAGAGAGGCAAAATAGGGTCTGAGCTGGCAAATGGCACCGTCCAGAAAGCTGCGCCTTTTTCCGGGTCCGTCCTTGACCAGAGACAGATGCTCCGGACAAAACGGCACCACCCGAAAAAGCCCTAAAAACTCGCTGAGTCGGGTCAGGCGCACGCCGTTTTTATAAATGGCCTTGCCCTCCTTCTCATCCAGCACCATCTTCACTTGAAAGGGGAGTCCCTCCCCCTCCACGCCGATGAGGACCTCCGCACGGGTCTGACCGTGTCGGATCAGATCCCGATAGCGCGGGGTGCGAAAGCTCTTGGCACAGGCCATCAGATACACCGCCTCCGCAAGATTCGTTTTTCCTTGGGCGTTTGCCCCCACGAAAGCATTGGTGCCTCGGTGCATCTGCACCGTCGCGTCGGCAATGTTGCGAAAATTCTGAACCTGAATAAAATCCAGCTTCATCCGTTTATCTTCTGGGGGTTAATGGGCACCACCATATAGTAAAAGGCATCGGTGCCGACCCCGGTGATGACCATACCGGAGAAGGGAGAGGTCATCTTCATCACGACCTCGTCACAGTCGGAGCCCGCGGCACCCCGCAGGGCATCCAAAAGGAATTTGTTGTTAAAGCCCATCAGGATCTCACCGCCCTCCACCTTACAGAGGATCTCCTCGTCGATTTTGCCGTTGGAGGTGGTGCACTTGACCTGAATGGCACCGTCGATCACCTGCAGGCGAATGGGGCTCTTGGCTCTCTCGTCGATGAGCAGGGCACATCTCTCAAAGCAGGAGATGGTGTCGTGAAGGGAGATGGTGACCTCGGTCTTGAACTCCTTGGGCAGGCTCTTTTTGTAGTCGATGTACTGCCCGTCCACGTAGCGGGAGAAGAAAAAGAAGTCCTCAAAGGCAAAAATGATGTGCCGCCGTGCCAATTCGATGCGGATTTCCTCCTCTCCGTCGGAGAGCAGTCGGATCAATTCCTGCAGGGTTTTGGCAGGGACCACGAAGTCCGAGTCGACGGTGAGTCCCTTGATGCACTCCTCATCCCGAATGGCGATGCGGTAGCCGTCGCAGCTGCAGAGGCGGAGCTTTTCTCCGTGGGTTTCAAAGAGCACACCCGTCAAAATCGGTCTCTGATCGATGACGGCGCAGGCAAAGATCACCTGCTGGAGCATCTTCTTTAAGGTTCCCTGAGGGATGACGAATTTCTTGTCGCCTGCCAGCATGGGCATAGAGGGGAAGGCGTCTCCGGTCATACCCAAAATCTCAAATTTTACGTTTCCGGAGGAGATGGTGGTGACAAAATTTGCATCGCTTGCAATGTTGACCACCCCGTCGGGCAGGGAGCGCACCATACTGTTCATTTTGATGGCGTCCAGAAGGATGGATCCCTCCTCCAATACCTCCGCCTCCATTTGGGTCTTGACGCCCTTGGTGGTGTCGAAGGTGGTGATGACCAGCTTTCCCTCCTCCTTTGCGGTCTTAAAATGCAGGCACGCCAGAGCGGCGTTGGCACTGCGGGAGGAAACGGCACAAAGGCAGGGGCTAATGGTTTCGAGAAAGGCTTTTTTGTCAACTCGGATAAACATAATTTTCTTCTCCTCGGGCAAAAATGAATTCTTTTTATTTTTTTAATTTATTTCGTATTCGTATTCGGGGCGGTGGATTCTGGGGATTGGAAAAAAAAGCTTGCTTTTCGGGGCTTTTCGGCTCCTTTTTTTTCCTCGCGATCCTGTGGGTTTCCCCCTGTGGAAATCACTTCCTCAACAAGGGGCTTTTTTCCACGGAGAGAAAGGAGGCCAAGGGGCTGTGGAATCCACTCCCATTCCACATCTACTTCACAGGCTGCCCTGTGGATTACTACTCCCGAATTTCACGGATGAGGTTGGAGACCTCCTCCTCAAAGGCGGGATTCTCGTCGATCTTCTTCTCCACGTTTCTCACGGCAGAGAGGATGGTGGAATGGTCCTGAGAAAAGTAGCGGGCGATCTCCACGGAGGAAAGATCCGTGATCTGTCGCAGGATGTAGGTGGCCACGTGACGGGCGGTGACGATGTTTGCCTGCTTCTTCTTGCCCGTGATGTCGTGGATGCCCACCTTATACTTGTCGCACACCACCCCGAAGGTCTTCTCCACGGTGCTGTCCACGCTCTTGACCGGTACCATATCGTGGATGCAGGTTTTGGCCATTTCCATATCGATGGGGGAGCGGAAGATGGTGGAAAAGCCGTGGAGTCGCTTCATCACGCCCTCCAGCTGTCGCACGCTGGACTTGATGTTCTCCGCGATGAATTGGGTCACGGCGGGGGGAATGTCCAGCCCCATGGCCGCGGCCTTGGAATTGGCTATGGCGATTCGAAGCTCTAATTCCGGGGGCTGGATGTCCACGGTCAGGCCCGACTCAAAGCGGGTCCTCATTCGATCGTCCAGATGCTTGAGCTCTCTGGGGGGGCGGTCGCTGGTGAGGATGATCTGCTTATGCTGCTGATACAGCGCGTCAAAGGTGTGGAAAAACTCCTGCTGGGTGGTTTCCTTTCCTGCGATGAACTGGATGTCGTCCACCAGAAGCACGTCCACGTCCCGATACCGCTCACGGAAATAGTGCATGGGCTTTTTCTGCATCAGGTTGTCAATGAGCTCGTTGGTGAAGTCCTCTCCGCGCACGTAGCGGATGCGCTTGGAGGGGTTGTGTCGGATGATCTCGTTGGAGATGGCGTAAAGCAGGTGCGTCTTGCCCATTCCCGAGGGAGCGTAGAGGAACAGCGGGTTCCACATCTCCGCCGGGTGCTTGGCGATGGCCATACACGCGTCGTGGGCCATTCGGTTCGTCTCTCCGACAATGAAGTTGTCAAAGGTGTACTCCTCTCCGCGTACCGGGGGAATCTCCGAGCGGATCAGGGTGCCCACGGGATCGCGGACCTCCTTCTTCTCCGTTTCGGAAAGGGGCATCTCGTCCCGGATCTCCATTTTCACCTTACAGAGGGCTCCGGGAGGCAGCATTCCCGTTTTTTGGTGCTCCTCCACCAGCTCGGGAATGTTTTGATGCATCTCCCGACAGAAGAGAACCAGCTCCACCCTCGCGCCGAGAGTTTGAAAAATTGCGTCCTTTAAGTGGGAATCGTACATTTTGGATACAAAGCCTACCATATACTCCTTTTGTACCGATATGTACGCAAAGGAATCGGTCAGGTGCTCCAGCTCCAGCTCCTTGAACCAGATGCTGAAGGTGGGTGCGGAAAAGCCCGCATTCTCCCGTATGTAGTCCAGAACGTGATTCCAGATGTTACGATTGGCGTTCATTGCATTCTCCGTTCATTTCATTCAATTTCCGAAAAAAAGCATAGTTTCACTTATAAGTATAGTATTATATATTATTATACTATATATATTAGCAAAAAACAAGTCTTTTCTGTCGAAAAATGCGATGTTTCCTGTGGAAAACTCCCTCTTTTTTCGTTTTTCCTTTCCTGCTCCTTTACCATTTCGAGCCTTTTTTATAAATTGATGAGCCGTATTTACGGACGCTACGGAGGCTACGGGGGCTTTCGCAGGGCTCCGCCCCGCACCCTGCCAAACTTTTTTGAAAAAAAGTTTGGATCAAAAAACTTT
>JAFVYT010000093.1 GCA_017508505.1 Clostridia bacterium | reverse complement strand
TCACGCAGGGTGGTACCCATGGGGATCTCCACAAGACCTACGTTGTTGATCTTACCGCCCAGAGCGAACACCTTGGTTCCGCGGCTTCTTTCCGTACCGTACTTGGTAATGGACTCAGCGCCGTTGCGGAGCACGTAAGGCACGCAGGCCAGGGTCTCAACGTTGTTCACGATGGTGGGACAGCCCCACAGACCCTTGACAGCGGGGAAGGGAGGACGGGGACGAGGCATACCGCGCTGTCCCTCGATGGAGTTCAGAAGTGCGGTCTCCTCACCGCAAACGAAGGCACCTGCGCCCAGACGGACGTGTGCACGGAAGGAGAAGTCGGTACCCAGAATGTTATCGCCCAGAAGACCGAGCTCCTCAGCCTGCTTGATGGCAATCTTCAGACGGTTGACTGCGATGGGGTACTCGGCACGAACGTAGAAGTAGCCGTTCTGTGCGCCGATGGCGTAGCCTGCAATGGCCATACCCTCGATGACGGCAAGGGGGTTACCCTCGAGGATGGAACGGTCCATAAAGGCTCCGGGGTCACCCTCGTCACCGTTACAAACCACGTACTTCTCTCCGTCGGGCTGATCGTAAGCAAACTGCCACTTTCTGCCGGTGGGGAATCCGCCGCCGCCACGTCCGCGGAGTCCGGAGTCCAGAACCTCCTTGATGACGTCGGCACGGTCCATCTTCAGCGCCTTGGCAAGACCCTTGAAGGCCTCGGCACCCAGCGCCTCGTCGATGTTCTCGGGGTTGATGGAGCCACAGCCGTGAAGGGCAACGCGCACCTGCTTCTTGTAGAAGGTGATGTCCTCCTGCTTGGCAACCTTTTCCTTGGTCTCGGGATCCACGTACAGCAGTCTCTCAATGACCTCGCCGCCGATCAGATCCTTCTCCACGATCTCCTCTACGTCCTCGAGGGTAACGAGGCGATACAGAGTATCCTCGGGGTAGATCTTAACGAAGGGACCCTGAGAGCAGAAGCCGAAGCAACCGACCTGATTGACGGTCACACGGTCGGAAAGGCCCTTTTCTGCAATGATCCTCTCAAACTTTGCCAGGATCTCGGCAGAGTTGGAGGAAAGACAGCCGGTACCGCCGCAGAGAACGACAGCACGCTTGCCTGCCTCACCCTGGAACTTGCCCTCCAGGCACTTGGCACACTGTGCCTGCTTTGCTTCCAATTCTTCAAAAGACTTGATCATGCTCATGCGTTAGCACCTCCCTCTGCGCGCAGCTCCTCGACAATGCCGGGGATCGCTTTCACTTCAACCTTGGGGTATACCTTGCCGTTAATGGAAACGGCGGGGGCGATACCGCAAGCACCAATACAACGCAGTGCGTCGATGGTGAACATACCGTCCGCGGTGGTCTCACCGGAAGCAATGCCCAAAATCTCGGAAAACTTGTCGATGACCTGCTGAGCACCCTTGACGTAGCAAGCGGTACCGAGGCACACGCCGACAATGTATTTTCCCTTGGGCTTGAGGGAGAAGAAGGAATAGAAGGTTACCACACCGTAGATGTCGGCAACGCTTACGCCGGTCTTCTCGGAAACCAGCTCCTGAACCTCCAGCGGAATATAGCCGTATTCCTTCTGGATGTCGCTCAGGATCATCATCAGGGGAGTCGTTTCCCCGGCATAGCGATCACAGATCTCACGGATCTTCGCTGCTGCCGCTTCGCTTAAATGAGCCATAATTAAGCCCTCCTTATTTTTTTCCGCGTCAAAAGGCGCTTGTCCTCTTGAACACGCTTTGAAATGATATATTCATACCTTATAAATTTTACATATCTTTCGGTGGAATGTCAAGGATTATTTTCTTGAAAAAGTGCTTTTCAACTGCCAAAAATAACTTTTTTTGACCTTTTGCCGTAAAAGTTTACAAAGCGTTTCTTTTTCCCTTTCGCAAAGCAAGCACTGCCCCCGCGGCACACGCCGCCGCGATCAGCACCCCGAGGAAAACGGAAAGCAGCTCTCCCCTTCCCTCCGTCTCGGTATGGCCCGAGCTCAGGGGCACCTCGGGAAGCTCCGGCAACGGCTCCGGCGCCGTCGACCCCTCCTCCGGCTCGGGGAGCCTCGCCTCTCGGGAGACCACCGCGAACAAATACGAGGAATAGTCAAAGGAGATCACCCCGTCCGGCACCTCCGCCTCCATCTTCCGCGGGGTACCGTCCACCAAAATGTACAGAGCAAAGTCCGGCGGCACCTCAAACTCCGCCTGCAGATGCAGACGGCAGGGATGCTCGGGGAAAAAGACATTTCCGTTTTTCAAAAAGCGTACCCGAAAGGCGCGGATCAGCGTATCTCCGAAAAAGCCCTTGAGCTCGTCGAATTCCTCCCCTCCGTACAGGTAGTCCAGCGTCATGCTCTTGCCGTCCTCGGAGCTGTATTCCCCGGGCTGCACCTCTCCGACGATGGCCCCGTCGGGGGAAGAAACCGTAGGCAAAAGCTCCGTCTCCCACTCGGTTCCGCAGTCGAGGCAGGTCCTTTTTCCGAGGCCCTTTTTCTCAAAGCTCGCCTCCTCCAGCACCTCGGTGGTGCTTCGCACGTGGAGGCACTCCAGAGGCACCGTGATCCCCTCGCAGTCAAAGGGAACCGCCCGCCCCGCACGGTTGCCCGCGTCGAAGAAGCGCTCGCTGACCTCCGTGGTAAGGGAGGTCTCCCCCAAGGGGGCATTCTCCTTCACCGCGAAAAGCAGCCTTGCCAGAAGCCCCGTGTCCTCAAGGTCGGGGCTCGTCACCTCCGCCCTCCAGCGGAGCACCAGCTTTCCCTCCTCCCGCGTCTCGGAAAAGCCCGGGAGCAGTGCCTGATCCGTCACCCCCCGCAGCTCCAAAACCGCAGGATCGTAGGTAACCGTGCACAGAAAGTACACGATCCCCGGGTTGCGATTCATTTCCAGATTCAGGGTAAAGGCGTCCCCGCGGGTCAGCCCCTCGGTCTCCCCGCTGAGGGAGATCCTGCCCCGCTCCGCGGCAAAGACGACGGGAAACGCCGATACCAAAAAGCAAAGAGCCAAAAAAAGAGTCCAAAACCGCCTCATCTCACACCTCCCGATACACCGAGAGGATCCCCTCGGCCATTTCCACAAATTCCCTTCGTACCTCCTCGGGCCCAAGCACCTCCACCCGATTTCCAAAGCCCATCAGCCAGGCGTAAAACATCGGGCTGACCGCCACGGGCACGCTGCACTCCAGCCGATCCCCCGTCCGTCGGGTCACCAGCTCCCGCCCGAATCGGTCAAAGAAGACCCCCGCCAAGCTCTCGTGAAAGGAAAGGGTCACCCGCAGCTCCCGACCTCCGAACATCCCGAAGGTCTTCTTTTCGTAATCGGCACCGTCCTCGGGGGTGATGGCGTCGCTCTTGTCCCGCCTCTCCCCGCTCTCCTCCACGGAGAGCATCTTGTCCACACGGAAATGCCGCTTTTCCCCGTTCTCCTCCAGCGCAACCAAGTAGTAATTCTCGTCGTCCCACACCAAAAAATAGGGCGACACGGTGTAAAGCGCCCCGTTGCGGCGCAGCTTCTTATTCCCCTCGCCGTCCCACTCAAAATATCGGAAGCGGATCTTGCAGTCCTTTTCCATGGCACTGCCGATGGCATCCACCGCCGTGTAGACGCTCTCGTTCATGGTCTTGATCCGTCCCGCCACCAAAACCTGACGGGTGATGCTCTTGGCCTGATGCCGCGACACCAAGCCCTGGAGCTTTCCGATGAGCTCCTCACTCTTTTTTTTGGTCAAAAAACGGGAGGACTGCACCGCATCCACCAAAAGGCGCACCTCGGGAAGCTGAAAGCTTCGCTCTCCCACGAAATACCCCGTCGTCCTGCCTCGGGCGCAGATCACGTCCACCCCGATGGTGCGCAGCTCCTCCAGATCCGCGTAAATGCTCTTGCGCTCCGCCTCGATCCCTTGCGCCCCAAGGAAATCCAGCATTCTCTGCATCGTGGCGGGGTGCTCCTCGTCCGTCTCCTCCAAAAGGAATTTGGCAAGGTACAAAAGCTTTCTTTTTTGTCCGCTCTTTCTTGGCACGGCTCTCCCTCCTTTTTCTCATTGTACCATATTGCGGACAGTATATCAAGAGGAAAGCGAAGGAAAAACACCCCCCGAAAAAAAGGAAGCTGCGGTAAAGATTACCGTAGCTCCCGGTGATAAAGGCAGGGTTAAGATAGGGACGGTTCCCTGTCTTATGTCAAGACACAGAACCGTCCCCTGTCTTATTCCTCTTAACTCGCCATTCGTTAAAATCAACTTCGTAATAATACCAACTTTCCTCTGACAGAGGCCTTTGCGAAATCAGAAATTGAATCGCGGAAAGATCACCGCTACCATCGACGGAATACACAAATCCGGATTCAAACTCCACATTGAATCGCCGTCTCCAGACATCAAAAACCACAACATTTTCCTTCTTTTGGATGTGATAATATCCTTTCTCCTTCAACTCGCCGACAAGCTCTTCGATTTCCGAGGACTGAAATTTCATTGGCTCTCCAAACTCGCTCTTCACCTCGTTTCTCTTGAGATCAATACCTACATAAGGTTCTTCTAATGACAGTAAGTACTTTGCAATGTCTTGAATCAGCACATAGTCCTGTTCAAATACGCTATCGATTTGGTCTTCTTGGAGATAATTCCCGCCGCAAGCAGTCAATCCCAGAATCACGCCGCAAGCAGTCAATCCCAGCAGCAATGTGATCAAGAAAATCACAATTACAATATGTCGTTTCATCACCAAAAACTCCTGTCTTATTACCCTGTCTTACCTTTCATTGTCTTCACTCTGTCTTATCTTAAAAACCAAAAACAAAATCTATGGTAGCAGAGAGAGCCAAAAGCAAAAATATGCCCAGCATAACATAGCAAAAGCGAAGATACCTCTCCGGTTTTCCTTTCCGGTGATAATAAGTTTTCAGAGTGTTTACAGAAAAAATGGATTTTTGCGGAATCATTGCATACTTTATCTGAAAAAGGAAAAGCTCCACAAATACCAAAGAACTCCCCATACTGTTGCCATATTCGGCAATGCGAGGAATTTCACTATAGGAAAGCCAAAAGAATACCAGAACTGCAATCGTCAAAATGGTTGCTAAGATCCAAAAGAAACGATTCTTCAATGCTATTTTCATATTTGATCCTCACATTTTGGAATTCACATATTGTGCAATTCCGTCCAGAATCCCTTTTAGAGATACGCCAGCCTCAAAAGACAGGGTCAAAAGACACAGAACCGTCCCCCGTCTTATTACTTATATCTCAGGGCTCGAACCACTTCGCCGGTATCCTGATTGAGAATCACAAAGCCGCCTTGATTGAAAATAGAATATCCTTTTTGCACCCGATATAACCGATTGGTCTCGTCATAAGATACCGTGATCGGACTCCATAAATTAAAAATACCCTTTCCGCACATATCGTCAATGATGGCACTTCCGACTCTCGCTGCCACTTTTGCGTTTGGAATACAGTTCCCATCGGCATACGCATTTTCGTGTGGGCTAAAGTCCAAATGCTCAGAAAGATCCTCTTCCTCCACTCCAAAGGGAACGCAGGAGCTGATCAAAGCGGTTCCCAGTACAATCGAAACGACCAAAAGAGCAATAAAAATTCCGTTATAAATATACTTTTTCATCTCCGTGCTCCTTTCTCCTTTAATCAATATGGTGCGTCCAAAAAGACAGGGGACGGTTCTCTTCTTAGCACTGTCTTAGTGGTGTCTTATGGCAATTTAACGAGCTCTGTAATCAATTCGTACGTGTTGGCTTCTACGTATGTAACACGTATGGTGTTATCGCCGTCTACGAATTCGGCAAATAAAACAGAGTCCGCAACAGTTGCGACATCTTTTTCAAAATCTGTAATTTTTGCATAATAGGTATCGTCAAAAATGCTGCGTACCTCGATTCCATCCGGCAACCCCAAGATTACTTTTTCATCCGTGCAATCTAATATCCACATAAATGTTTCAGAACGCTGATTGGTTTGCGCATTGTAAAGGAAACCCCACTGTGTGCTTTCTCCGGTTCCGGTTTGATAGGTCAGGCAAACTATGTTCTCATCAACCGCAACAATCCTCGCTTCTTTTGCCAGTTCAATCTCCTCAATCAAGTTACCTTGGAGATCAAATAATTGGTATACGTATTTAAAGCCATTCTTCAAGACCCGATAGTGCTCACCGGTTGACATAATGGGTAAGGTGGAGGGTGAATCAGAACCATCCCCGGTCTTAGAAACGGTTTCTGTCATTTCCTTCCCCGTCTCATTTGTCTTCTCCCACGGCTTTGCTTCCACGATTTCCATAGAAACGGCCTTCCATTCGCCATCCTTTTTTTCTAACGTTACGTATACGATAACGTCCGCAAGCTCTGTTTCCACGCTATAAGGAGAACGAATTCTGTCCTTCTCTTTTTCGGTTGGATAAAGAACCGTTTTTGAAATGTACTCAATAGCGCCGTATTGCTCTTCAATCGTCTCGGGATAAGTTCTGATATACTCGGCTGAAAGCATATCGGTCTTGTTGTACCGTATCGAAATGAATAATACCGACACAACAAGAACAAAGCAAGCATATCCTATCGCACATCGAATTAATATCTTTTTCATGTTTTCTCACCCATTTATGATTCCTTGGAATTTTTCCAAATCCCATCCAAAAGCGAAATGCCCTCCGAAAACAATATGGAATTCAAGACCTATCCCGAAAGACAGGGGACGGTTCTATGTCTTACCCCTGGCAAGCCACAGAAGCAGATTTTGTCTTACTTGCCTCTGTCGTTGACGTTTCCTTTCTTTCCTGATCTAATGCTTTTTTGACAAAAGTGATGGTATCATATCGGCCATCAAAAAGCATATCTGACTCTTTATCAACAGTAATAATTAGCTTTTCGGGACTGTATTTACATGTTCCTCTTAATATCACATTATCATTTTCATCTGTAAAGTGTGCAGTTACACCATAGCCAAAACTGAGAGTAAATTTGATGGCTTTATCCCCGACGGTAATCTCTCCTTCGGGAAAAATGAGTCTTTCATCGTCTTCGGGGCCAACAATAAACCATGCATCCGGTGATTCACAGACCCACATTGCTTCGCCATAATCATACGGTCTTTTCCCGCAGTAAAAATCCGTGGCCATAACGCAACCGCCAAAAGATACTAGTAGAATTAAGATACAACTTATGATGAGAACTGTTTTCAATTAGTACCGTCCTTTCTTACCCCGTACACCTATAGAAAGCCACAGCGCCGTCTCGTGTCTTAGGAACGAAGCCGGAAGGTTTCTGTAACCTCGGTGTCCGTTTGGTTCTCCTGATCGGTCACGAAATAGGTGACCGTAAGGTTTTTTCCGTCTTCGGAAAAGCTGCCTGTGCTTCCGCCGGTCAACACTGAAACACTGAATTCTCGGGTAAATTCACAATAATAGGTCTGCTTGTCAAACATATCGCTAACGACCAGGACGATTTCATCGTCGCTGTTATGCCCATAATAGGCCACCAAATTTTTATGGGTGTCCAGAGGCCTGTAATAAAAGCGGGAAACGCGTCCGTTTTCCACATCGTAATACCGTTCATACCAGACAAAGGTCAGCCCGGCATCGTGATAGGAAAGATATCCGTCTTTGAATGAGAAGCTGCAGCCGCGGAAATCGTGATAGCCGCTGTCCAATAATTCACCGGCATTGTCATAGACGTAATAGCAATACCCTGTGACATCTGCATTGGTTAACAGCTTGTAATTCCGGTGTTCCTCACAGACAACCTTGAAGGTATCAAAAAAGCTGTAGTTTGTGCTTGAATCTTCCCCGCCATAGCTTTGGCTTGACACTTCCTGAAGGGGCTGTGTTTCGTATTCATTCTTTTCGGATGGATTCGTCTCCGCAATTTTTGATTCCGGGGTTATTTCTTTGACAGAAGGCTCACTTGGGGAGCACCCCATCAAAGCGATCGCTATTATGCATACACAAAGAAAACATAATGCTCTTTTTGCTTTCATTTCATTCCCTCCTCAGTTGATGCGGCAAGCCACAGAACCGTTCTCTGTCTTACTTCTTTTCTTTTCCGAGCCGCCTTTTGGGAGGAGTGTTCGTCATCAGGAATCACTCTCTTTTTTCAAGACGTCCTCTTGAATTGCAACGGCAAAGCTTGCAACGCCAAGGGTTTGCAAATAGCGGAAAAGCAAATTCAATACAGTCTGAAGCCAAGGAGCAAAGCTCAAATTTCCTAACAAAGCCTCGATAACCATAACTCCGACCAAAAAAGCAGACAGTTGGAAAATGCGCAAAATACGGAACGTTTTTCTCTTTTTCAAAAGGAAAAACACGCTGTATGGGACTAAAACAAACATTGACAGCGGTACCCAGCGAATTTTCTTTTGCGTTTCAATTTTCATCATTCAAATCCTTTCGTGATAAAAGATATAGAACCGTCCCCTGTCTTACGAAACAAACCCACCTCTTTCTTCGTCCCAAGACACAGAAGCAGTTTCTGTCTTCGCCTCTAAGTATTGACCCATCAAAGCCTTGAAGCCTTCCTTTTCAAACGCGGTGTATCCGTAATTTACAAACTTTTTTCTTCCCGCTCGATATTTTAGTTGTGCGGCACGGTCAATCAAATCAAAATCACCATTGTCATATACGATTTTGATCACAACATCACCCGTTTTTAGCCCCATAGGATCTCCATGGATCTGTTTATAATCCAAATCTGCTAATTTTTCTTTGAATTCCTCCGGATCAGGAATCTCAGCAAGGAGCTTTTCCGAAAAAGCAAATCTTTCTTCTCTGTATTCCCCAAGCTCTACAATCGAAATAGACTCGATCTCATCAAGCTTATCCCGAAAGGTATTCGCCTCTTTCACAACGCAGCTGGTCAAAGTGATATGAAGCGTTGTAATAATTATAATACAAAACAGAATTCTGATAAAAGACAGGGGTCGGTTCTCTGTCTTCGCCGGAACGTTGCCAACTTTAACCATTTTTCAATCACCCCTTTGCTAACACCGGTTAGCCGACTTAATTGCCGCAAGACATAGAACCGTTCTCTGTCTTACCCTAGAACTGCCCCCCGTCTTCTTATCTTAACGCGGGGGCACACCATCAATCGAAAACACTCTGTATTTTCCATTTTGACCGTATGGCTCAATCCGCTTTTCGATTTCCTCCGGTGATACGGTGCAACTTATATCCTTGAAATAATACACCTTGTTAAATAGCTCCGAAACTCCCGGCTTTGATTCGGCAGAGGAACCGACTTTTACAATTTTCTTTTCAAAAACAATCAAGATCTCAACAACCTCATTGCTTTTCAATAACGCCAAGATTTCATTCAAGGAATAATCGACCCCTTTTTCATAAGCTTCCTTGGGGTCTAGTCTGTTATAATCCCGACGCTCTTTTAAAGCTATGATTTCCGTGGTAGCAGTCGAAATGCTCAAAATAGATATGATCAAAAGGAAAAGACTTACAACTGTAAGAAGAAAGCTGAGCAATAAATTGTCAATCTTTAAAAAACTGTTTCGGGTGCAGCACAATCCAATTACAATACAGCATAAAACAATTTTTATAATTGGAACCCGATAAGAATCACGATCAAAATTAGGTTTTAGCAGCTTCACTGGGACCCCACCTATACGTTGTTAACAATCTCACATATCGTTCGTCAAGATCTGTTTGCTTGACGCCATAATATAAATCCATCGGTATACCACCAACGATATTAGACTTTACTCCTTTGATGAATACTCCGCTACTCCTATGTGTAGCAGTTCCATTTCTCAACTTTGCAAGTCCAGATTTATACACCGCAATCATACTATTTCTTCCTTTTGTAACGCCTTCAACTCCCGTAGCCGAAAAGACAGGGGAATGGTTCTATGTCTTATTGCTTTCCTCTTCTGCCAAATTCCAGTAATGACTAAAAAACTCACTCTTTTCAGCCAACAGTGCCGGATCTCCATACTTTGCAAACACCTTGCTAAGTTCTATAGGATCGAAATATTTCAATGTTTCCGTGTGGTAGCCGTCTGCAGCAATATGACCGATCCACTGCAAGCTGATTATTTCTTTTTCTCCATCCTGATATGTAATGAGAAAGATAATATCGCCGTATCCCGTCGGAGTGTCGAATAGCATGGTTTCTTTGCATTTCAAACCATGAATATCTTCCCAAAACGAATGTATTTGCTCATTTGTTAGAAGAATTAATGGCGTTATTGTGCCCAATGTGCCCACAGGCCTTCCATCTTGATATGTGCAGATTTCTATTTGTTTCACATTGTCTATGTCTTGGCAAGCCTCGTACGAAAAAGTGGGTGATAGTTGATCGGGTCTGCATCCGGATACAACTACTGTCAGCAAGCACATCCATACAACCAATATAACAAAGTGCCTTCTATTCATAGCTCTTCCTCTTCATCTTAGTTAATTAAACTCACAGGGAAAGACATAGAACCGTCCCCTGTCTTAGCTCAATTGATAAAATGGATCTTGTTTTGCTTCCAGGATTCCGTAGGGAAGGAGAGCTGTTGATACCCTTCTCGAAACGCATCAAATTCCTCCTTGGTGATCGGATTCTTCTCCAGCGTCTCATACCGATCGAGAATATCAAGGTAGGGCAATTCCCCTTCCCATGAAAGGGTTTCGTAGGAAGGCACGAATTCTCCCGTCTCTTTATCGTGCTCTCCCCCATAGCCTATGTATTTCTCCACGACTACGTGGTCAGACCTCGGTGGCAAAGACATAACACGGATTATTCCGTGATCGGCTCCACCACTTCCAAAATTGACTAGTTCTCCGGAGTCACAGACGTACACATAGTCACGCGGACGGGAGTAGAACAGCCCCACCGGCTTTCCATCCGAAAGGGTAAAAGCCAATAAGATCTCATGATTATCGTGAACCCAAAAAAGCTCCGGAATCTCATCCCCATTGATGTCCTTTACAAAATACCCGACGCGGTCACGAGTAACACGCCACTCCAAAAAACCGCTGGGCCAACCTACAAAATCGACTCCACTTGGCGTCAGCTCGTATATCCCTTCGCCGTAAATTATATCCACTTCATCTGCATCAAAAACCCGCACAATCTCCCGATACTGCTTCAAAACCTCGGCATATTCCACCGGCACCTCCGGGGGGAGGATCATAGGATCCTCCTCGGTCTCACAGCTTTCGGCAGAGGCTTCGGGAAGGCCTGCAGTCGCCTTTTCTTCGGTGCTTTCCCTCTGCTCTTTTTCACAGGAGAAGAGAGAAAAGACCAACAAAACGGAAAACAATAAGCTGATGATTTTTTTCATAGCACTTCTCCTTTTTTTATGGTTCAAACGTGTGTTTTGAGCCTCCTGCAATATTATTTTAGAAAACAATTCCATCCTTTGTCAATGGATTTTCCCATAAAAAAGGCTCGGTGGAAAAATTTTGGAAAAGCATCCAAAATTTTGTTGCGTTTTTGTAAAATTCACACAAGGTCGCAGAAGGGTAAGCTTGAAAAGGGCATCAAAAAATGTTAGAAACTCACAAAAATGTTCGGTTTTCACACGGGGCTCGGGCGGTGCGGGCCGAGGCGGCGGGAGGGGGTGGCAAGGGGGAAATGCGGCAAGAAAATCGAGCTTTTGGCTTGACACCCGTTTTCTTCCTCCTTATAATGGATAGCACAAGAAAGTTGATATTCGGAGGAATTCCTATGCCCAACGCAAGCGAACTGAAACGCGCCATTCTCGACGGCGCCTTGAACGATACCTTTACCCTTCTGTACGGGAAGGACGCATCGGTGGCAAAGCGCTACCTTGATGCCATCGACTCCTACGTTGCCCTCTTCGGCGAGGGGGACGAGCTGGCCCTGTTCTCTGCCCCCGGCAGAACGGAGATCGGCGGAAACCACACGGATCACAACCACGGCCGCGTGCTGGCGGGCTCCGTGGATCTGGACGTGATCGCCGTGGCGGCCAAAACCGACGGGAGCGTGGTGCGCGTCCACTCCGAGGGCTTCAAGCCCGACGTGGTGGATCTGAACGAAACCGAGCCGAACCCCGCTGAGGTGGGCAAGAGCCCCGCCCTCATCCGCGGTGTGGCCAAGGGCTTTTTGAATCGTGGGAAGAAGGTGGGCGCCTTCCGCGCTTACACCACCTCCAACGTGCCCAAGGGCAGCGGCGTTTCCTCCTCGGCGGCCTTCGAGGTGCTGCTGGGCACTATGATGGATCACTTTTATAATGCGGGAGACACCCCCGCCATCGAGATCGCCAAGATCGCGCAGTTTGCGGAGCGGGAGTACTTCGGCAAGCCCTGCGGCCTGATGGATCAGGCGGCCTGCGCTCTGGGCGGTGTGGCAATGATCGATTTCCGTGACAACGAGAACCCCGCTGTGGAGAAGATCCCCTTCTCTCTGGAGAAGGCGGGTCTGAAGCTCTGTCTGGTCAGCGTCGGCGGCGACCACGCAGATCTGACGGATTGCTACGCGGCCATCCCCGCCCGTATGAAGGCGGTGGCGGCGCTCTTCGGAAAAGAGACCCTGAGCGAGGTGGAAAAATCGGAGTTCTTCGCCGCTCTGCCCCGCATCCGCGAGAAGGCGGGGGATACGGCGACCCTTGCCGCGCTCCACTTCATTTTGGATACCGACCGCGTGCCCGCACAGAAGGAGGCCCTCGCCAAGGGGGACGTGGAGACCTTCCTTGCCTTGGTCAAGGCCAGCGGTCACTCCTCCTTCGAGGCCCTGCAGAACGTGCTGGTGCCCGTAGAGGGAGCCACGCAGGGGGCGGCCATCGCCCTGAACCTCGCCGCAAGCCTTTTGGGCGAGCGGGGTGCCTGGCGCATCCACGGCGGCGGCTTCGGCGGTACCACTCAAAACTTCGTCCGTACCGAGGACGTACCCGCCTTTAAGGCGGCGATGGAGGCCGTTTTCGGGGAAGGCTCCTGTCAGGTGCTCTCCATCCGCCCCGTAGGCCCCGTCCGTCTCATTTAAAAAAAAGGAGCAGACCGTGGGTCTGCTCCTTTTCGTCCGAAAGAAAGGAAGCAATACCATGACCTTGACCGAGCTTTGTCTTACCCTGAAGGTAAAGAGCTTTCCTCCCGAGCTGGAGGCCTACTACCCCGTCCCCGCCGCGCGGGAGGGGGAGCTTTGCAGTGAAGCCCTGCTTTCCCGTCTGGAAAAGGACTACTCCCTCTTCGGAGACTACTACGGTGCCGTAGCGGAGGGTCTGCGGGATCTGGCAAACGACCCGAACCGAAGAGCCTATCTGGACAGCGTTTCGCTGTTTATCAAGGATCAGCCGGAGGAGGAGTGCCGCAAGCTCCATTATCCCCCCGCCGAGGAAAGCCCCGCCTCCCGTATGATGCCTCTTTTGGCCCATTTGCCCGCCGTGGACAGCACTTACGAGACCATGCGCCGTCGGGGGCTGACCCACGAGGAGGTCGTGCACCATCTGAGCGCATACCGCATTTATCTGTGGGAGTCGGAGAACTCCCGCACGGGCTGGGTGGGCATCCCCGCAAACATCTCCCGCTGGATGATCCGCTTTACCAAGGGGTCTCTCTTTCTGCCCATGGGCTGTGGGCTGAATTTCGGCCCGCGGGAGCTCCTTGTGGGCTCCTCCCCTTATTTTCTCCGACACCGCAAAACGGGGGAGGTAATGCCCCTGTTCGGAGACGGGATCCTCTTTCACCGCAGCGGACTGGTCCTCGGCAGTGCGGGTGCCACCGAGGAGGAGGGCTCCTTTGCGGCCTTGTTTGAGGAGACCGAGGAGGCCTATGTGGGAAATCCCACCCGCCTCGGGCTCGTCTCCCGAAATCGGGAGCACTTTCCCAAGGCCGATTGGCAGCTCTTTGCCGCACCGGGGGACGTGGTGCTCACCACCCACATCTTCATCGGGACGGATCTGACCCCGGAACGGGTCACCGAAACCCTGCGGGAGGCAAAGCGCATCGCCAAGGAATGCTACCCCGAATACGATTTCAAGGGCATCGGCTCCACCACCTGGCTCTTCAACCCCCTCCTCGGTCGTCTCTTGGGAGATACGTCCAAGCTCGCACTCTTCGCAGGGCGCTTTACCCGTTTTCCCGCAAAGAGCGCGGCCAAGAGCTGGTTTGCCTACGTCTTTCCCGGCTGTGACCCCGACGGCCCCATTGAGGCCCTCCCGGACAAGACCAGCCTCCAACGCAAGCTGAAGGTGGAAATGGCAAAGGGCGTCGGCGTACACGAATTCAGCGGACTTTTTCCCATGAGCGAGATCTGATGCAAAAAGGGATTCCCCGATTTTTCCGAGGAATCCCTTCTTTTGTTTTCAGCCCTGCAAGAATTGCCGCAGTGCCTCCAGCCGCGCTCGCCCGTCCGCAAGGCCCCTTTCATGGGCACGGCGAAGCACCGCAGGATCCTTTTCCGTGCGGCTGACCCCGAGAGGGCTATCCGGAGCAAAGACAAAGGCTCTCCCCTCCCGCTCTGCGCGAAAGACCGCCTCCCTCTCCCGATTGTACACCAGATGCCGCTCGGCCATGGCGCGGCAAAAGGCGGGATATTTCCGATACAAAAGGCGGATCAGGGGCATCGCGCCGTTCTTTTTCTTCTCGTAGGAGCGCTCCTGCGTCAGCACCACCACGATCCGCTCGTAGCCCTTTTCCTCCAGAAAGTGAAGGGGAATGGAGGTGGCGACGCCCCCGTCCAGATACGCTCTCCCGTCCACAAAAACCTTTCGGGAGACCAGGGGCATGGAGGCCGAGGCCCGAAAGATCTCCATCATTCGGCCCCGCTCCCCCTCGCAGGGGAAAAAGACGGCCTCGCCCGTTTCCAGATCGGTGCAAGCGGCGAAAAACGCCATGGGGTTTTCCTCGTAGCTGTCCCAATCGAAGGGATCCAGCTCCTCGGGAATACGGCGGTAGCAAAAGTCCGCCCCGTACAGATCCCCCGTGCGGACAAGGGAGCGCAGGCTGTGGTATTCGGGATCGGCACAAAAGCGGGTGTTGTAGCGGAGTACCCGACCGGGCTGGCGGGATTTATAGTTACACCCGAAGCAGGCCCCCGCGCTGACACCCACGGCGCCGTCAAAGGCGATCCCCGCCTCCAGAAGGGCATCCATCACCCCCGCGGTGTAAAGGCCGCGCATCGCACCGCCCTCCAAAACCAAGCCCCTTTTCATTCCCGTACTCCTTCTCGCTCACTTTTCTCCATCATACACGAAAAAGCCCGATGCCGCAAGATTTTTTCTTGCATTCGAGGGGAGAATCTGCTACAATGCTCTTGAGGTGAAGCAGTATGAAAACTTTGATCTGTCCCGCTTGCGGTGCAAGACTTACGGTGAAGGACGGGGAAACGAAGGCCAAGTGTCAATTCTGCGACGTGGAGACCCTTTTGACCCCCGAGAGCACGACCCCGCCGCCCTGCGGTAACGCCGCGGGAAGCCCGCCCCCCTTCTCCAATGGCGAGCCGTCATACTCCTATGAGGCTCCCGGCTCCCACGAACCGAGTTTTCCTCCCAACATCCCCGTCGATTACTCGCCGGAGAATGACCTCCCCACCCTGAAAAGTCCCTTTTTCAGCGTTGCAAAGATCCTCTTTTTGGTGCTGGTGGCCATCATTTTCGGTGTGATCCTCTTCAATGCCTGCAACGTATTCCGCGCCGTAGGCGAAACCAAAAAGAAGATCGAAGAGCAGCAGGATAAAATCCTGGAGCAAAGAGAAGAGATCCTGCGGGATCACGAGGAATTTTTCAATTAATTGACTCAAAATTTCGAAAAATGCTTGACAAACCCGTGCCGTTCTGTTATAATCTCAAACTGCAGATGGCCCATTGGTCAAGCGGCTAAGACGCCACCCTCTCAAGGTGGAATCATGGGTTCGATTCCCGTATGGGTCACCAAACGACATATTGTCGAACAAAGTAGCGTTCCATAAGGGACGCTATTTTGTTTTTGTCGAGTTCTTTATATAAGACAAACAGACCGCCTTGCACCTCGGTGCAGGGCGGTCTGTTTATCTGTAATCAGAATGG
>JAFVYT010000008.1 GCA_017508505.1 Clostridia bacterium | reverse complement strand
GCACCGCCATCGTGTGCCTTGCGGCCGTTCTCAACGCCCTGAAGGTGGTGGGAAAGGAGATCGGTAAGATCCGTGCCGTCATCAACGGTGCGGGTGCCGCAGGCATCGCCATTGCAAAGCTTTTGATGCAGTCCGGTCTTCAAAATCTCGTTCTTTGCGACTCCAAGGGCATCCTTTGCGAGGGGGACCCCCGTCTTTCCGACGCAAAGTTGGAAATGGCGAAGATCACCAACCGTGAAAAGCTGACCGGTACCCTGGCAGACGCGATGCGGGGAGCCGACCTCTTCATCGGCGTGTCCGCTCCCGGTGTGGTGACCGAGGAGATGGTCGCCTCGATGGCGGAGGGCTCCATCCTTCTTCCCATGGCAAATCCCGTTCCCGAGATTATGCCCGACCTTGCCAAGAAGGCAGGCGCCGCCGTGGTCGGCACAGGCAGAAGCGACTTCCCCAATCAGATCAACAACGTTCTGGTCTTCCCGGGGATTTTCCGCGGGGCGCTGGATGCGAGAAGCTCCGACATCAATCTCGAGATGCAGCTTGCCGCCGCCCGCGCCATTGCGGATTGCGTGACGTCCTCGGAGCTCGGCCCCGAATATATCGTTCCCTCTGCCTTGGACAAAACCGTCGCGGGCAAGGTGGCAAGTGCGGTTGCCGATGCTGCGAGAAAATGCGGCATTGCTCGTGCCTGATCGTTCCCTTTGTATACTATATATAGTAGAAATGATTAAAAAAAGGAAGAAGCCGTTTACTCGGCTTCTTCCTTTTTGGTATCGGTCTTTTTTCCGTCCCACGGACAGAACTCGGGCAGCTTTTTGACGCTGACCTTGATCTTTAAGGGGTCAAAGCGAAATTTGGAGCAGTGGGAGGTAGGATCCACCACACCCTTTTTCTCGCAAATGCAATATTCTCCCTCTTGGATCTCACGACCGTATTCGCACAACGCGCAGGCTCGTTCCAGCTTCCGTTTTCCCATAATATCCCCCGTTCTTTTCTTCATTTTACACGAAGCGACGCGCTTTTACAAGCATTTTTTGAAAATTTCGACCGCCACCGCCAGAAAGAGGGCAAAAAAGGCCTTTCCAGCAAAGTAGTACCGCGGGGAGAGCGAGGCCTCCGAAAGGACCCCGAGGGTCTGAAAATGCACACTCAGCCCCGCCCATCCAACCCCCGCGCCGCAAAGGGGCAGGGCAAGGGTGCGGGGGAGCGCTTTCAAGGCGCCCACGCCACCCGTGCACTCGAAAAAAAGCGCCGTAAGGGCGTACCCGGTCCCCGCAAGCCCTCCGACGGTGCAAACGAGACGAGTCAAAAAGGAAAAGAAAAGAATGCAGCAGGCGAGATAGAAGAAGGCGCTCCCCGCCTCCCGAATGCTTTCGGTCAAAAGGCGTGACAGGGGCGGGGAGGGGCTCCGTGCCGACACCTCCCTTTTGGCCGAGAGCTCCTTGTAAAAAAAGAAGAAAAAGGACAAGATCGCCAAAGCGCTCTGCGCGCCGAAGAGAAGCCACCCGATCCGCTCCGAGCCGAAGATCTGTTTACCACAGTAACCGACAAGAAATGCAGGGCCGGGGTTGTTGCAGAAAAAGAGCATCCTTTCCGCCTCGCCTTTTCGGATCACGCCACGCCTTGCAAGGTCGGTGGCGGCCACCGCACCCACGGGAAGCCCCGAGACCAGCCCGAGGAGCAAGGGAAGAAAAAGCCCCGTCCTTCCTCCCGCTCTTCCGAGGCAGGCGCATAAAAGGCGGGACAGAACCAGCGCGGGAAACAATGCTCCCAGCGCTGCATCCGTCACCAGCCTCAGTCCCTCCCTTACCCCTCTTGCACTTGCTGCAGGGTAAAGAAGGCTGAGAATCAGAATCAGCATCGGAAACAGAAAGAAGGGAAAAGCGCGTGGGTTTTTGCGCATATTTACAACCGCCTTCGTATATTTTATTATAAACATTCTATGTATGATCCGGAGGCTTTATGGCGGAACGCTTGAAGAATTCACTCCTTCACTCCCTCCCGGAGCGGGATCTTGTGATGGTGGAAAACGGGAATCGCCTGATTATGGAGGCGGTGCGGAGCATTGAATACTGCGACACGGAAAAAATGGTGCTCAGAGGAAGCCGCAGGCTCGAGATCTGCGGCCGGGATCTTCAGCTGGAGGAGCTGGGCGGCGGCAATATGGCGGTAGTCGGTTGCATCCGGAGTATCCTCTTTTCGGAGATGCGGGGATGAACGGGCCCCTTCGCTTTCTTATGGGCTCCTATCGGGTCTTCTTTTGCGCTCCCGCCCCGGAGACCCTTCTCAATGCCACCCACCGCGCCCGCATTCCCGTTTGGGGGATCCGACGGGAGGGGGATACCCTGTCCTTTTCCGTTTCCGCCTCGGATCGGGACAGGGTCACAGCCATGGTTCCCGATGACAAAAAGGAGGCACTCTCCCTTCGGGAGGAGGGGAGCCTTATCCTGCGTCGTCGCTTCGGTAAGCGCACGGGGCTGATTCTGGGACTGACCCTCTTTCTGGCTCTCTCCTTTCTTTCTACGCTGTTTGTGTGGAGCGTGGAGGTGGAGGGAAACGTGCTTCTTTCGGATCGTGAGCTGCGTCAGCGTCTGGCAGAGGTCGGCGTTACCTCGGGGCGGCTTCTCTCCGGGATCGACACGGCCGAGGTGGCCCTTCAGCTTCGGGTGAATCACTCCGATCTGGCTCACGCCTCCTTAAACCTCATCGGCACTCGCGCCGTCCTCTCGGTCAGGGAAAGAGAGCCCGTCCCGCGGGAGGAGGCACCTGAGGGGGAAACGGCCAATCTCGTTGCGGACGTGGGAGGCAGGATCCTGCGGTACGAGGTGCTCTCGGGGAAGGCGATGATCACCCGAGGGGAGGAGGTGCAAAAGGGAGCCCTTCTGGTCAGCGGCGTTCTGGAGCGTCCGAACGGGGCCTTTACCACCGTTCGCGCTTCGGGCAGGGTCTTTGCTCAAACGGAGCGCTGCTTTGAGGTCACGGTTCCTTTGGAGCAAACGGCTACGGTTTTTACGGGGCGGGAGAGGGAGGCTTCG
>JAFVYT010000092.1 GCA_017508505.1 Clostridia bacterium | reverse complement strand
GAAGAAAGGCCCACCCCGCCCCCGAGGGAGCAGACCGCACAAAAAAAGCCCTCCCCGCCAAAATGACGGAAAGGGCCCTAAAGGGAGAAACAAGAAAAGAGACCTCACGAGGAGGTCTCTTTTTTTGAAGCTTAGATGTCGGTGTTGATGTAGTTCAGATAGTTGTTGAGCGCCTTACGGGCTGCAGCAACACGGGACTCGTAGGTAGATACGAGGGTATCGTAGTTTACATCGGTACCGGGGATGCCGTTCTGGTTAGCAGAACCAACTGCGGAGAAGATGTTGATGGAGCCGAAGGAGTAACCTACAACGGGATCGTAGATCTTGTTCTCGAGGCACATCTCAACCATCTCGGCAGACTCGATATCACGAACGGACTGCTTCAGAATTACCTGGTTGTAGAATGCGGGGGTGAGGATGTTCATGGAGTAGTAGGAGAATACTTCGAGGAAGTATGCAGCTCTCTCAACACCGGAGGCAAAGCCACCTACGGTAACGTCCTCAGCATTGTTGTTGGTAAGAGGAATAGCAAAGCAGCAGAGCTGGGAGAAGTATACGGTGGTGTAGTACTTTTCCTGCTTCTCGTCCTTCTTAGGCATGGGCAGAACACCCAGGTCATAGGTGGACTCGGTGCTGTTCAGGATGGAACCGGTGTTACAGCAGTAGAAGGTGCAGAGACCGTTGGTCAGACCGCCGTCGTCATTCAGACGCTCAGGAGCGGTAAGAACCTTCTTCAGGGCGTCCCAAGCATCCTGGAGTTCCTTCTTGGGAGTCAGGGGGATTTCGTAGTTGCCGGCATCGTCAACGTTGGAGAGAGTTACGCCGCAAGCAGCAACGTGAGCCCAGTTAACGGCTCTCTCAGCGTTATAACCGAAACGGTCTTCACCGGGCATCAGAATGCCGTTACCGTCGAGGTCTTCAGCGGTCTCAACCATCAGCTCATACAGACGGTCGATGGTCCACTTGCCCTCGCGAGCTTCCTGATACAGGTCGATGGAGGAGTCATACTCCTTGATAAAGTCTCTGTTTACACGGAAAAGGTAGGAGGAGATGTCATCGAGGATGCATCCGTCACCTACGATGAAGAACACCTTACCGCCGATGTTCAGACCGGTCAGACCGTTGGGGTCGTACCAAGCCTTGGACAGGTCGATGTTCTCCAGCTGAGCGGTGTCAGCCAGAAGGTTATCTGCGGCAAGAGTTCTGAGAAGTCTTGCTTCGTCGAACAGGAAGTCTGCAACGTAGTCGCCGGCCAGAAGGGACTCACGAGCGGAGGAAGCGGGAGAAGAAGTCTTCTCTTCCTGAATGTCGCAGTTGTAGGTCTCCTTCAGCTGTGCGTTACGGTTGTAAACAGCGTCGTTGAGCTTGTCGTCACCGGTGATGGATTCGGCATAGATCTCATGGGTGTCGAGGTGGTAGTGGGAGGTTTTTCTGGACATGAAACGGAAGATGTGTCCGCCCATATCCACGACTTCGAGGTCCAAAACTTTGCTTTCATCATCGACGTTGGTGTCGACCGGCTGCAGAGCACCGCCTGCCTGGCCGCCGTCGGTCTTCTTACCGCAGCCTACCAGGAAGCAGGAGCAGAGCATGATGGCAGCAAGGACCAGAGAAAGAAGTCTGGTTGCTTTCATACTGTTCTCTCCTTTAAAATGAATGATTTTCCCCGATTTCGGGACATTGCTATTCTATCACAAGCTTTTTCATTTTGGAATCCTTCTTCGGGAGTATTTACAATTTCGAAATAAGTTTCGACGAGTTGCACGCAATCTTCTTTTTTCTTTTGTGCATTTTCACAAAATGCGCTCATTTTTCGAGCGTCGGCTCGCTTTAAAAATCCTTTTTGTGTAAAAAAAGGACGCCGCAAATGCAGCGTCCTTCGAGGGTCTGATCCGGCGTGCTTACGCGATCACGTCGCCCACGTTGATGAAGTTGATGTAGTTCTCCAAGGCCTTACGGGCTGCGTTCACGCGGGACTCGTAGGTGGACTTGAAGGTATCGTAGTTCACGTCGGTACCGGGAATGCCGTTCTGGTTGTTGGAGCCGACCAGAGAGTAGATGTTGATGGAGCCGAAGTTGTAGCCTGCGATGGGATCGTAGACCTTGTTCTCCATGGCAAGCTCAATCATCTCTGCGGAGGCCTGATCGGAAACGGACTGCTTCAGCAGCACCTGGTTGTAGAAGGCGGGAGTCAGGATGTTCATGGAGTAGTAAGAGAATACCTCAAGGAAGTATGCGGATCTCTCCACACCGGACTCAAAGCCGCTGCCCTCCAGATCGTCGGCGTTGTTCACCGTGATTGGAATGGCGTAAGCCACGAGCTGGGAGTAGTACACACCGGTCATATACTCGCTCTGCTGCTCGTTGCGCTTGGGCATGGGCAGAGCACCGATGCGGTAGGTGGACTCACGCACGTCGAAGGCGGTACCGAGGTTGCCGGAGTAGAAGGTACCCAGACCCTGATTGAAGTTCTGAATGTTTGCGGAAACCTCACGCTCGGGAGCGGTGATGAGTGCGCGCAGGTCGGACCAAACGTCCATCAGCTCCTGCTTGGGCTCGGTGGGGATGATCCAGTTGCCGGCGTCGTCCACGTTACCCATCGTAACGCCGCAGGCCAGCACGTGGCCGAAGTTGCAGTATCTCTCTGCGATGTAGCCCATACGGTCTTCGCCGGGCATCAGAGCACCGTCACCGTTTTCGTCGGCTACGGTCTCTACCATCAATTCGTACAGACGGGAGATGGTCCACTTGCCGTCACGAACCTCCTGATACAGGTCGATGGAGGAGTCGTAGTTTTCGATGTGATCCTTGTTGAACCAAAGGATCCAGGATGCACGGTCGTCCATGGTAGCGGCGTCACCGACGATGAAGAAGATCTTATTGCCGATGTTCATACCGTTCAGGGAGTTCTGATCCCACCAGGCCTTGGTCAGGTCGATGTTCTCGGTGGTGGAGATGTCCACCAGAAGGTTGTCAGCCGCAAGAGTGCGGAGCAGTCTTGCCTCATCGAAGAAGAAGTCTGCCACGTAGTCGCCTGCCAGAAGGTTCTCACGGTAAGCGGACACGGGAGAAGCAACCTGCTCCTCGGTGATCTTGCAGTTGTACTCCTCCATAATGGCCGCGTTGCGGTTGAATACTGCGTCGTTGATCTTATCGTCGCCGGTGATGTTCTCGGCATAGATCTCGTGGGTCTCCAGCTGAATGTGGTTGACCTTTCTGGCCTTGAAGTGGAAGTTGTGACCCTTCAGGTCAACGGTTTCCAGATCCAGAATGCGGGACTCATCCTCGCCCTCGGTCTCCAATTCGACGATGCCGCCGTTCTGCTTTCCGCCTTCGTCCTTTTTTCCGCATCCGAACAGGAAGCAGGAGCAAAGCATGATCGCGGCAAGAATCAGCGAAAGAATTCTTTTTGCTTTCATTGGGGGTATCCTCCTTGTTATTATTCTTTCCGCTTGTTTTCGGAAAGGAATCTGAGAATATTTTAACACAATCGGACCAGCTTTCGCAATCCCTTTTTTGATATTGGGCTTTTTTTACAAATAGTATCCGATTGTTTATATTCTCAAAGGCTCCTTTGTGAAAACTGTATATTTCCTCATTCACAAATTGTTCACTTTGTCAAGAGCTGTCTGATATTTTTCTCACTTTCCCGTGCTGCCGAAGCCCCCGCTGCCTCGCAGGGTGTCCTCCAGCGCGTCGCACTCCTCAAACTCGCCCTTGAGAAACGGCGCGATCACAAGCTGGGCAATTCGCTCCCCCGGCTCCACCGTGCGCACCTCAGAGGACTGGTTGAACAGTGCCACCATAATTTCCCCCCGATAATCCGCATCGATGACCCCCACCTTGTTTGCAGGGGCAAGCCCCTTTTTGGTAGCAAGACCGCTTCTGGCATAGAGAAAGCCCCCGTAGCCCTCCGGAATCTCCATGGCAATGCCCGTGTGGACCAAAACCGTCTCCCGAGGGTGTACGGTCACCGTCTCCCCTCCGGCGGCATAGAGATCCGCTCCCGCGCTGAAGGGAGAGCCGTAGGTGGGCAAGATCGCGTCGGGGCAAAGCTTCTTTACCTTGATCTTCATCGTCGTACTCCTTTTTTTCTTTCCTTATTATAGATTCATTCCGTATTCGTATTGTACCATACGCCGCTTTCACGGTCAACAAAAAAAACGAGGCACGAGGCCTCGTTTTTTTGAATGCTGCTTTTACTTTTCGCTCTTTGCCTTGTTCTTCTTTGCAATGACAAAGTCGATGCCCATCAGGGTCCCCACCATCAGAACAATGGCAATGGGCAGAGTGATGAAGGCATTGGGTACAAAGCCCGCGATGATATATGCCACGAAGGACACCGCCGCAACGGTGAGGGCATAGGGAAGCTGAGTGGATACGTGGTTCAGGTGGTTGCACTGCGCACCGGCAGACGCCATAATGGTGGTGTCGGAGATGGGGCTGCAGTGGTCACCGCAGACCGCACCCGCCATACAAGCGGAGATGGCCACCACAGTGGCGTTGGAATCCACGGAGCCGTAAACGGAAAGCACGATGGGGATGAGAATGCCGAAGGTACCCCAGGAGGTACCGGTGGCAAAGGAAAGACCCACGGCGATCAGGAAGATGATGGCGGGCAGGAAGGCCGCAAAGCCGGCAGCGCCGCCCTCCACGATACCGGAGATGAAGTACTTTGCACCGAGGGAATCGGTCATGGTCTTCAGGGTCCAGGCACAGATCAGAATCATAATGGCGGGTACCATTGCCTTAAAGCCCTCGGGAACGGATTCCATAATGGACTTAAAGGAAAGCACTCTTCTGCAAAGGAAGTAGACCACCGCAAAGATTACGGTGATAAAGGAGCCGTACACCAGACCGACGGAGGCGTCGGAGTTGGAGAAGGAAACGATGAAGTTCTTGTAGCCGTCGGTGTCGGGAGTAAAGAAGCCGCCGGAGTAGATCATACCCACCACGCAGGCGATGATGAGGAACACCACGGGAATCACAAGATCGATCACGCGACCCTTGGGGTTGGCCTTTTCGTCGTTGCCCGCAGCCTCAAGCTGCTCCTTGGCGGTGGTGAAGAGGTCACCCTTTTCGATGGCGTTTCTCTCGTGGGTGGCCATGGGGCCGTAGTCAAACTTGGTGATCGACAGAACCAGCATCATCACGATGGTGAGAATGGCGTAGAAGTTAAAGGGGATGGCGCTGATGAACAGGGAGATGCCGCTCATGGGGCCCTCGCCCTGAGCAAAGCCCGCAACGGCGGCGGCCCAGGAGGAGATGGGAGCGATGATGCAAATGGGAGCGGCGGTGGCATCGATGAGATAGGAGAGTTTGGCACGGCTGATGTTGTGCTTGTCGGTGACGGGGCGCATCACGGAGCCCACGGTCAGACAGTTGAAGTAGTCGTCGATGAAGATCAGACAGCCCAGAACGATGGTGGCGATCTGAGCGCCCATACGGCTCTTGATGTGCTTTGCCGCCCAGCGTCCGAAGGCCGCGGAGCCGCCCGCCTTATTCATCATGGCAACCAGCGCACCCAGCATCACAAGGAAGATGAGAATGCCTACGTTGTAGGAATCCGCAACGCTTGCGACAAAGCCGTCGGAAAACACGTGGGTGACGGTGGCTTCGAATTGAAAGCCGGAATAGATCAGGCCGCCTGCCAGAATGCCCACGAACAGAGAGGAGTAAACCTCCTTGGTGATGAGCGCCAGCACGATGGCGATGATGGGGGGAACCAGGGACCAGAAGGAAGCAAAGGCAGGGATGCTCTCACGCACCACGGCGATGGCCTCTTTTACGTGGGTGCGGAAGTCCTCGTCCTCCTGCACGTTGGTCTCGTAGTTTTCCAAATAACGGTTGGCAGAATCCTCGGGAGTGATCTCGTTCTGCACGGGGGACTGGATCCCCACGATCAGGGTCTCGCCGAAGTTATACACCTCTTCCCCGATGGTGAAGGTGGGCTTGGGAGGAGTGATCTCGGGAAGCTCACTCGGCTCTCCCTCGGTCTCCTCGTCATCCGCGATTTCTTCCTCCGCGGTAGCGGTCTCCTCTGCCGCGTCCGACTCCACGGTGGCGGTCTCCTCTGCCGCGAAGGCGGGCAGTACCATGACCGAAGCCAGGAGCACGAACACGAGAAGAAAGATCGATATCTTTTTCATATTGATCATAACGTGTCCTCCAAAAAGTAATAAGGGATACGTCATTTTACCCCATCGTTCATAGATTGTCAACATTTCTCGTTCTTTTTTCTCAAATTGTATTGACAAAAGAAAAAAAGATCAGTAAAATGATTGCAAAAGCAACCGTTGCGATTGCAACTTTTTTTGAAAAAGGAGAAGCCACCGTGGGAATTATGCGTTCCATCAGCCAAACGGTCAGGGCCTACGCTCTGTTTAAGGAAGAGCGTTTGGCCCAATACGGTCTTTCGGGCAACCAAAGCCTGTATCTCAGAGTCATCATTTCGAAGCCCGGGATCAGTCAGGAGGAGCTGGCCGCAAATCTCGTGTTCAACAAATCCAGCGTCTCCCGTCAGGTAGCCGCCCTGGAGAAGGCGGGGCTCGTGCGGCAGGAGCGCAGCCCAAACGACCGTCGGAATCTTCTGGTCTACGCCACAAAGGAGGGCCAGGCCCTTCTGGATCCGATTATGGAAACCAGCAAGGAGTTTTTTTCCCTGATCACCGCCGACCTTTCCCCCGATCAAAAGGCTCAGCTTGACGAGCTTTGCCAAAAAATCTGTGTCCGCGCAAAGGAGGCGATCCAAAGCAAATGAAGCTCTTGCTCACTTACTGTAAGCCCTATACCCGATACGTTCTCCTTTCCCTTGTCATCAAGACCGTCGGCACGGTGATGGATCTGTTCATCCCCTATCTTCTGGGGTATATTCTGGACGAGGTGGTGCCCCTTTGCACCAAGGATCGCATTTGGCCGATTTTTTCCTGGGGCTCCCTGATGGTGCTGTGTGCCGTTTTGGCTCTGGTGGGAAACGTGGTGGCAAACCGCCGCGTCTCCTTTTTCACCCGAAACGTCATCGAGCACGTACGGGGCGACCTCTTTGACAAAACCCTTTCCCTCTCTGCCGCTCAGACCGATTCCTTCACCGTTCCCTCTCTTGTCGCAAGAATGTCCAGCGATACCTACGCGGTACAGCAAATGCTGAATATGGCCCTGCGGGCGGGAATGCGCGCTCCCCTTCTTCTGATCGGCGGGGTTTTGGTCACTCTTTCCATTGAGCCCGTCCTCTCTCTGTCCTTTCTTTTGACCCTCCCCTTTATGGCCGTCATCGTCACCTACATCTCCCGCAAGGGCATCAAGCTTTTTCGGGAGAAGCAGAGAAAGGTGGACGATATGGTGGAAAAGGTGCGGGACACCTTCACCGGGGTTCGCGTCATCAAGGCTCTCTCCCGTACCGAATATGAAAAAGAGGCCTTTGCCGAGGTCAACCGCTGTCTGAGCCACACCGAGGAAACGGCAAACGTAACCATGGCCATCAGTCGTCCCGTGATCAACGTATTTTTAAATCTCGGAATGACCGCCGTGGTGGCGCTGGGTGCCTGGAGAGTCTCTCAGGGACAAACCACCCCCGGACAGATCATCTCCTTTATGTCCTATTTCACCATCATCCTCAACGCCACCCTGATGCTCACCCGCACCTTCACCGTCTGCACCCGCGGCATCGCAGGGGCAGATCGCATCGCAGAGGTGATGGCCGCTCCCGCGGACCTTACCGTCACCGAGGCCGCAAAGACAGCCGACGACGCCCCCTTCCTGGAATTCCGCGACGTCACCTTCTCCTACAATAAGACCATCCCCACCCTCGAGCATATTTCCTTTACCCTCGAAAAGGGGCAGACCCTCGGCATCATCGGGGGCACGGGCAGTGGCAAGACCACCCTCATCCAGCTCCTTTTGCGCTTTTACGACCCGGACGAGGGGCAGATCCTTCTGGAGGGCCGCGACCTGCGCGCCTGGCCGAAGGCAGAGCTGCGGAAGAAATTCGGCGTGGTCTTCCAAAATGACTTTTTGATGGCGGACAGCATCGCCGAGAACGTACGCTTCGAGCGGGAGCTGGATCAGAGGGATCTGGAGGAGGCCGCCTCCTACGCCCAAGCCCTTTCCTTCATTCTGGAAAAGGAGGGCGGCTTTGACCATCCCCTTTCCGTCAAGGGTGCCAATCTCTCCGGCGGACAGCGGCAAAGAGTCCTCGTCTCCCGTGCCTTGGCAGGGTCCCCCGAGATTCTGATTCTGGACGACGCCTCCTCGGCGCTGGACTATAAGACCGACGCCGCCCTGCGAGGGGCCGTGCGGAAAAATCTGACGGATACCACCTGCGTGGTGGTGACACAGCGCATCAGCTCCATCCGCTTTGCAGACCTGATTCTGGTTTTGGAGCAGGGTGAATTGATCGGCAAGGGCACGGACAAGGAGCTCTCGGAGAGCTGCGAGATCTACCGAGAAATCGCCGCGTCTCAAATGGGGGAGGTGCAGGAATGAACGGTCGATTCGGCGGCGGGATGCGAGACTCCCGCTACAAGGATGACGGCAAGGCCACGGTACGCTACAACGGCCCCAACGTCTTTTTGCGTCTGGGAAAATACCTGACTCTGTTCAAGGGCTCCCTCTTCCTTTCTTTGGCCCTCGTGATCGTCTCCAACGTGCTGGCCCTCATCGGCCCCTCTCTCTCGGGACGAGCCATCGACGCCATCAAGACCGATCCCGTAACGGGCAAGGCCGCGGTGGATTTTGACACGGTCTTTTTCTACTGCACCCTGATGGGAATCTTTTACGTGGTTTCCGCAGTGCTGTCGTATCTGCTTTCCATCGTGATGACCCGTTTCTCCCAAAAGATCACAAGACGCATCCGAGGAGAGGTCTACAACAAGCTCCTCGCCCTCCCCGTCGGATATTTTGACAAGCTTCAGGCAGGGGACGTCATCAGCCGCCTCTCCTACGACGTGGACACCATCAACACCTCTCTGACCGGCGACCTTTTGCAGATCTTCACCTCGCTGATCACCGTAAGCGGCGCTTTTGTGATGATGCTGTCCATCTCTCCGGTGATGCTTCTGGTATTTTTGGCAACCCTCCCTCTCTCCGTCTACCTCACCGTCCGCAGAGCCAAGCTGGTGCGGCCCCTGTTCCGCAAGCGAAGTGCGGAATTGGGCAATCTCGGGGGCTTTACGGAGGAGATCTTCTCCGGGGTCAAGACCATCCGCGCCTACGGCAAGGAGGGCGCCTTCTCCCGCCGCTACGCCGCCCAAAACGCCAAAGCCTCCGATGCCTCCTACGAGGCGGATTATCAGGCTGCGTCCATGGGACCCACCGTCAACTTCATCAACAACATCTCCATCTCCATCATCAGCATCGCGGGAGCGTGTCTGTTCGTTTTGGGCAAGCTCTCTCTGGGCAACATTTCTTCCTTTATTCTTTATGGGCGGAGATTCTCGGGGCCCATCAACGAATTCTCCAACATCCTCTCGGATCTGCAGAGCCTCAGAAGCGCCGCAGAGCGCGTGTTTGCCCTGATGGACGAGGCTCCGGAAAAGGAGGACGCCCCCGACGCCGTAGCCCTGACCGAGGTAAAGGGAGAGATCGAATTCAAAAACGTGCGCTTCTCCTACAACACGGATCGGGTCATCCTTCACGACCTTTCCCTTTCCGTCCCCGCAGGCAGGACTGTGGCCATCGTCGGCCCCACGGGAGGAGGCAAAACCACCATCGTCAACCTTCTGATGCGCTTTTACGACTATCAGTCCGGCAAGATCCTCCTGGACGGCATCCCCCTGACGAAAATCCGCCGCGACGACCTGAGGCGAGCCTTTACCATGGTGCTTCAGGACACCTGGCTGATGGGCGGAACCGTGGCGGAGAACATCGCCTACGGCGGAGAAAATCCCACCCGAGAGCAGATCGAGGACGCCGCCAAGCGCGCGGGCATCCACCGCTTCATCCTCTCCCTGAAAAACGGCTACGACACCCGCATTGAGAACGGGGGTGAGGGCATCTCCAAGGGGCAAAAGCAGCTCCTCACCATCGCCCGCAGTATGCTCTCCGACGCCAAGATGCTCATTCTGGACGAGGCTACCAGCAACGTGGACACCCGCACGGAGATCAAAATTGAAAAGGCGATGCTAAAGCTGATGGAGGGCAAGACCTCCTTCGTCATCGCCCACCGTCTTTCCACCGTCCAAAACGCAGACCTGATCTTGGTGGTACGGGACGGAGACGTGGTGGAGCAGGGAACCCACCGTACCCTTTTGGAAAAAAACGGCTTTTACGCAGAGCTCTACCGCTCTCAGTTTTCTTAAAAAATAAAACGGAAGGCATTTTGTCTTCCGTTTTATTTTTTTCTTTACTTCTTTTCCTTTTTGGGGTATGATAGAGGCAGAAACCTGACGTGAAAGGAACCCCTATGAAAAAAATTCTACTGTTTTGTCTCGTCGCCCTCGTGCTTTTTCTTTCCTCCTGCACGGTGCACGAAAGCCCGGAGCCGCTTTTTGAGCCGGAGCCCGTCACCACGGAGAATCGAAACGTCACGGGATCCCGACACAGCTCGGGACTCACCTTCCGTACCTACAGCGACAACACCTGCGAGATTTCAGAGGTAAATGAGGCGGACTGGGGCTCTACCAAAATGGAGCTCCCCTCTCATTTTGAAGAATACAAAATCGTTGCCGTCGATCCCGGCGTCTTTCGGGATACCTCCTTTTCCTCCATTGCGCTCCCGAGCGAGCTGGAGAGAATCGGAGAGGGTGCCTTCGAGCACGCAAAGCTGACCGAGGTGGTGCTTCCCGACACGGTTACCGAGATTGGCAAGGAGGCCTTTGCCTCCTGCGTTCAATTGGAAAAGGTCACCCTTTCCAAGGCTCTGACCGAGATCCCCGAGGGGGCCTTTTACGGCTGCCGCAGTCTTAGAAAGATCGTGATCCCCGAGGGGGTCAAGGTCATTGGAGACGAGGCCTTCGGTGACATTCCCGTCTTGAAGCAGGTCACCCTTCCCGAGGGGCTCGAGGCCATCGGCGGCTGGGCCTTTTGGAGCTGCGGCATTGAAAAGGACGGCATCGAAATTCCCGACTCTGTCGCCGCCATCGGCAAGGAGGCCTTTGCCTCCACCCCCTGGCTTGAGGCGCAAAAGGAGGAATGGGTCATCGTGGGAAAGGGCGTTCTCCTGCGCTACAACGGCACCGACTCGGAAATCACCCTCCCCGACCGTGTCCTTTATCTCTCCAACGCCTTTGAAAAGCACGACTTGAAATCTCTCACCCTCCCCGACACCCTGCAGGGAATCGCCCCCGACGCGCTGGAGGGGATCTCCCCCGATGTGATCCGCTACGAGGGGACAAGCGAGGAAATCACGGCGCTTCTCCCGAAGAAGGAGACCCCATGATTCTGGTGGTGTGCGTGGACGAGCGGGACGGAATGCTCTTCGGAGCCCGCCGTCAGAGCCGAGACCGCAAGGTCACGGAAAGAATCCTGAAGCTCGCGGAGGGCAGGCCCCTGCACCTCTCCGACTATTCCCTCCCCTTATTTGAAGGAGCCGAGGGGCTCTGCCCTTCCGAAAACCCCGCCGAGGCCGCAGGGAAGGGCGAGGTCTGCTTCATCGAAAACACCCCCTTGCCCGCAAAGGGCATCGAGCGGCTCCATCTCATTTGCTGGAACCGTCACTACCCCGCCACACGCCGCTTCGATCGGAGCGCGTACTCCCTGACCCTCGCCGAAGAGCTGGAATACGCGGGCTACTCCCACGAAGCCATCACCGAACAGATCTACGAGGTAAAGGAATGAAACGCACCCTACTCCTGCTTTTTCTGGCTCTGAGCCTCCTCTTTTCCTCTTGCTCGACGGCGCGAAGGGAAACCGACGTCAGTACCGAGGCAGACTTCCCCGCCTCCATCCCCCTGACCGCAGAGGAATCGCTTCCCACCTTTGAGGGAGAGCCCTTCGCGATCCTGAACGAAAACAAGCCCTACTTTTCCCTTTCGGAATTCGGCCGCGACCCCTTCGAGGAATACGGAAAGGAGGACGCCCTCGGACGATGCGGCTCCACCCGTGCTCTCATCGGTCGGGAGCTGATGCCCACAGAGGACCGTGGCAGCATCGGTCAGGTGAAGCCCACGGGCTGGCACACGGTAAAATACGACTTTGTGGACGGAAAATATCTGTATAACCGTTGCCACCTCATCGGCTTTCAGCTTACGGGGGAAAATGCCAACGTCCGAAACCTCATCACGGGCACACGCTATCTGAACGTGGAGGGGATGCTCCCCTTTGAAAATATGGTAGCGGACCTTATAAAGGAAACGGACCTGCACGTGGCTTACCGCGTGACCCCCGTGTTCCTCGGAGACGAGCTCGTGGCAAGAGGGGTCGTAATGGAGGCGATGAGCCTGGAGGACGAGGGGGAGAGCATCGAATTTTGCGTGTTCTGCTTCAACGTCCAGCCCGGAGTCAAAATCGACTACGCCACGGGGGAATCGGAGGAATCCGACGAAGTCAAGGAGCCCCAAGACACCACTCTGTACGTGCTCAATACCAACACCAAAAGGATTCACCTGCCCCATTGCAGCTCCGTCGGGTCCATATCGGACAAAAACCGAAAGGAATCCACCCTCTCCCTTCCCCTTCTGAAGGCACAGGGGTATACCCCCTGCGGGATTTGCCTGAAATAAAGGAAAAGAGTGACCGAAACGCTTCGGTCACTCTTTTTTCATTCTCCGATTCTCTTTTGATGCACCCTGCGGTTGATCTCCCGCACCTCGGGATGCTCGTCCAGAAAGCGGATCACTTCCTCCATCCCAAAGTCGTGAGAGCCGTGATACAGCGCCCCGTACACGAGCCGCGCCATCTCCAGATCCTCACGGGTGTCCACTGTCAGGCGGTACTCGGGCAGATCCTGCCGCACCCCGTCGTAGGGCATTGCGGTGACAAAGCATCCCTCGCGGCGCAGATAAGGGGAAACGTGCTCCCTCTCGTACACCTCGGTGGCGTTTTCGTAGGCCTCCCTCAAGGCCTCGGGAGTAAAGATCTCCCCGCACAGTCCCACGGGATAGCCCGTGGTATAGGAATAGGGCGCAGGGTTTTCCTCGTACCATCTCAAATGCCGCTCCAGAACCCGAGGACACAAAAGGGGATTGTCCGAGGTCATTCTCACCACGCGCTCCGCCCCGAAGGCCTCGGCACAAAGGTGATACCGCGCAAGGACGTCCTCCTCACTGCCCCGAAAGGAGTCGATTCCCTCTTTCCTTGCAAACTCCACAATGGCATCGTCCCCGGAATGCTCCGAGGTGGCGATCACGACGCGGTCGATCCCCTCGGCCATCTCGATCCGTCTCACCACGTGAAGAAGGAGCGGACTGCCCGCCAAATCCAACAAAACCTTCCCGGGCAGGCGGGTCGAGCCCATTCTGGCCTGAACGATGGCAACGGTATACGGCTTCATCTTTGTTTCCTCTTCTCTTTAAAGCTTCAAGAGTCTTTTTGCACTCTCCCCCAAAATATCATCCTTTTCCTTCTTTGTCAAGTCAAGGGCACGAATGGCCGCGAGGCTCTCGGCCTGAGACGTCCAGGGACTGTCCGTACCGAAGAGGATCCGCTCCGAGCCGAAGGTGCGTACCATTTCACAAAAGAAATGAGGGTCAAGCAGACGCTCCTCCTCGGGGGAGTACGCTCCGCAAAGTCCCGGGATGCGCCCGAGGGAAAAGGAGGTGTCGAGATACACCCCCGTATCGAGAAGGGCATCCGCCACCCGCTCCCAATTTTTCCATCCTCCCATGTGAGCCATCACAACGCTCTCCCCCGCACCGCTTTCCAAAACGGCACGGCGGAGCTTTTCGGGAGAAGCGGCCGTATCCCCGGGAAAGCCGATGTCGTCCCCTGCGTGAAACAGAACAAGAAGCCCCTTTTCCCGCGCCCGCTCCAAAATCCGTACGGTACGCACGTCGTCTGCCGCCACCCCCTGATACACGGGATGGAGCTTGAGCCCGGGAAGCCCCAGCTCGGCGGCGTAGTCCACCTGGGATAGAGCGTCCGTTGCCGCAGGGTGGATACATCCGAAGGAAAGAACCCCTCCGCCCCGATTCCCCTTGGCGGCCAGCTCGTTGATGCGGGCCACCTTTTCGGGATTGGTTGCCACGGGCTGTACCACGCAAAGATCAATTCCCGCCGCCTCGGCCGAGGCGAGAAGGGCAGTCTCCGTCCCCTTTGTAAACGCCCGGGAGCGGCTGGCGGCGGAAAGCCGTGCAAGGGCAGCCTCGGCGATTTTCTCAGGAAAGGTATGGGTGTGAAAATCGATGATCATAAAGCACCTCTTAAAATCAAATCCCCTTTTTTAAATCAAATACCCTTTTTTCGATTGTACCCCGAAAAAGTGAACGCTTCGTAAATAAAACCGAAAAAATGCGCTTTTTTCTCTCTTTTCCGAAAAAAAGCTATTGCAAATTATTTTTTTGCGCGTAAAATGAAACGTGTATCTGAAACCGAAATTTGGGAGTGTTCTATGAAACGTAGTGCCTTTTGGACAAACCCCCGCGCCTTTCTCCACGAGCATTACCACTGGGTCATCGCCGCCGTCACCTTCCTGATGCTCTTCCTTTACGGGGGTGCCGCCAATAACCTCACCAGCCTTCACATCATCCCCGTTTCCGAAGCCCTGGGGATCAGTCGTTCCACCTTCTCCTTTACCCATATTGCGCAGACTGTCACGGGAATGCTGGCCACCTTCTTCTCCGGCTTTATCATCGCCCGCTTCGGCACCCGTGCCACCTCCACCGCAGGGCTTTTGGGTGCCATCGGTGCCTATCTTCTCTTTGCCGAAATGCAATCGGTCTGGATGCTGGCCCTCGGCCGCGGGATCCTCGGCTTTGCCACGGGCTTTTGCTCCACCGGTGCCGCCAGCCACGTCACCCGAGTCTGGTTCCACCGTCACGGAGGCACCGTTTTGGGGATAATCACCGCCGCCACCGGCATCGGCGGCAGCGTGATGTGCATTTTCCAGACTGCGTTTATGGAAAAGGGCGGCTTTGCCGCTTCCTTCCGCTTTTGCACCGTGGCCTGCGCCGTCGCAGCGGCTTTGGTCCTTCTTTTGATCCGCAATGCCCCCAAGGACATCGGTCTTCTCCCTCTGGGAGACGGAGAGGAGGTCACGGGAAAGCGCAGAAAAAGCCTTGAAAAAATCGCTCCCGGCCTCCCGATGAAGACGCTGGTCAAGCGTCCCGCCTTCTATCTGATGGGCCTTTGCACCCTCCTGACCAGCCTTTGCATCTATATGGCCTACAGCTTCATCACCCCGTATCTGGTGGACTGCGGCTTTTCCACACCCGTTGCCGCGGGCTTTCACAGCGCGATGCTGCTCATTCTCACCGCCACCAAGGTTCTGATCGGCTTTCTCAGCGATCATCTCGGAGCACGTCGGGTCGTCCTCGCGTGTACGCTCCTTGCGGCCTTGGGTCTTTCCCTCTTCGGCCTTGTGGGAAGTCTTACCGTAGCAGTCGTCGCCGTCATTCTGTACACCTGCGCTCTGCCGATGGTGACCATCGGCACCTCCCTGATCGCCTTCTCCCTCTTCGGCTCCCGCGCGCAGGCGCAGTACACCGGCATCTTTCTCAGCATCATCACCATCTCCAACTTCCTTGGAGACTACGCCTCCAATCTCATCCACGACCTCTTCGGCTCCTACCGTCCCGCCTTCTTTCTCGCGGGGATCCTCTCGGTGCTTTGCTTCTTCCTGTTCCTGCTCCTTTACCGTCTGGCAGACAAGGATCTGCAGCGCCCCGACGCAATGTAACAAAAAACGCTTCTTCGGAAGCGTTTTTTTCTTTTTCCCGCAAAAAACCATTGCATCCGATGAAAAAGCGTGGTAAAATGATTCTGTATGATACCTGAAAAACGTATCTTGGAGGAACAAAACATCATGGCGATCTTTAAGTGCAAAATGTGCGGCGCAAATCTGGAGGTGGGTGAGAAGGTCACCGTCACGGAGTGTGAATACTGCGGGACGAGCCAGACCCTTCCCAAGCTGGACAACGACCGCAGAGCCGCGCTCTACGACAGAGCGGGCCATTTCCGCCGCAACAATGACTTTGATAAGGCATCCGCTCTTTACGAGCAGATCCTGAACGAGGACGTCACCGACGCCGAGGCCTACTGGTCCTTGGTTTTGTGCCGATTCGGCATTCAGTACGTGGAGGATCCCAAGACCAAAAAGCGCATCCCCACGGTCAACCGTACCCAGCGCACGTCCATCTTCGACGATGCCAACTACAAATCCGCGCTGGAGTACGCCGACGCGGATCAGAAAGCGCTTTACGAGAGCGAGGCCACGACCATCAACGAGATCCAGAAGGGGATCCTTGCCATCTCTCAGAAGGAGGAGCCCTTCGACGTCTTCATCTGTTATAAAGAGAGCGATGCCGAGGGCAAGCGTACCCCCGACTCCGTTCTGGCACAGGAATTGTACTTTGGTCTGGAGCGTGCGGGCTTCAAGGTCTTCTTTTCCCGTATCACTCTGGAGAAGAAGCTGGGCGAGGCCTACGAGCCCTACATTTTCGCCGCCCTGCAATCCTCCAAGGTGATGGTGGTTATGGGTACCAAGCCCGAGTACTTTAACGCCGTCTGGGTCAAGAACGAATGGAGCCGTTACCTGCGTCTGATCGACGAGGACCCCTCCAAAAAGCTCATTCCCGCCTTCAAGGATATGGACGCCTACGACCTGCCCGAGGAGTTTTCTCTCCTGCAGGCACAGGATATGTCCAAGCTCGGCTTTATGCAGGATCTGATCCTCGGCATTGAAAAGATCGCCGGAAAGAAGGAGGAGGAGCACGCCGCTCCCGCCGCAGGAGCTGCCGACGTAGTCGGTGTCAAGCAGCTTCTCACCCGTGCCGGTATGTGCCTGGAGGACGGTGATTGGGGCAGAGCGGACGAATTCTGCGAGGAGGTTCTGAACCGCGATCCCGAGTGTGCCGAGGCCTGGGCCTATAAGCTCTGCATCGACACCCACTCCCGCAACGTCGCTTCCCTGAAAAATCTGAAGGAGAATTTCTCCAATAACAAGAACTATCAAAAGGCACTCCGCTTTGCGGGCACCGAGCTGAAGGCAAAGCTCCACGGCATCCTGACCTTCATCGACGACCGCAACGAGGAGGAAAGAAAGCAGAAGATCTACGCCGAGGCCGCCCAGCTCTATTCCCGTGCGACCTATCAGAGAGACTACGATGCCGCCGCCGAGCTTTTTGCCAAGATCCCCGGCTTTAAGGATGCGAGCGATCGGGTCGAGATCTGCAAGAAGGAAGGAGAAATCGCCCGCAAGGAGGCCATCTACACGCAGGCCCTTGCCGCCTACAACTCCACCACCCCCTCCGTGATCCTCTCCTCCAAGCAAAAATTCCTTTCCGTAGCGGATTATAAGGATGCAGGGGAATTGGCCTCCCTCGTAGAGGAGACCGCCGAGCGTGCCCGCAGAGCCAACCTTTGCAACGGAGCAAGGGGCGTGCTCAACAGCATCAACGAATATGCGAAGATCGACCGCGCCATCGCGGATATGGACAGCATCGCCGCCGCAGACCCGGACGCCAAGGATCTGGCCGACCGTCTCAGATCCAAGAAGCAGGGCCTCATTGATGCGGAAAACCGCAAGATCGCCGAGTAGAAGCGCCTCGAGGCGGAGCGCATCGCCGCCGCCAAGCGCCGCAAGCGTCAGGCGCTGACCAAAAAGCTCGTCAAATACGCCGTGATCATCGGCCTGATCCTCGGTCTGGCCTACTTCCTTTACTACATCTTCTGGCTGAAGCCTAACGCTCAGTACCGCGACGGCTTGGCACAGATAGAGGATGAGGAATGGGATGCCGCCATTCTCATCTTCGAGGATCTTAAGAACTTCCGCAACTCCAAAGCCAAGCTGATGGAGAGCCTTGCAGGCAAGGGAACCGAGCTTGCCGAGGAGGAAAAGTTTGAGGAAGCCTACGGCTACTTCGACCGCATCCACGAAGTCCACAACAGTCTGAAGTCTTCCAAGCAGAACGAGTACCGCCTCGATTATCAGATCAGCGTCTACAAATACGGCGAGGCCCTCCTTCTGGACGAGGGAATGGAGAGAAAGGCCGCCGTGAAATTCGGCATTGCCATCGGCTGGGAGGACGCTAAGGAGAGAGCCTTTGCGCTTTGGAACGAAACCCGCACCGTCAAGCACGTGGAGATCGGCATACGCCTCGGAGCCGTCAGCAACGCCTACGAGGGCGTGGTCATTCTCCGCACCGACGGCACCGTCGTGTCTCAGCACGGCAGTCCCGACTTCCAGAAGACCATTTCCGAGTGGACGGATATCGTAGAGATCGCCGCCTGCCACAACTACCTTGCAGCCATCAACTCTCAGGGTGATATGTTCGTTGCCAATTACTACACCTCCGGCAAGACCTTCGACGATCAGTGGACGAACATCGCTGACATCGACAGCTACGAAACCCACGATGTGCTCTATGCCGTCCGTGCCGACGGAAGGGTTATGTTCAGCGATGACGACAACCTCACCCAGTACGTGGGCGCATGGGAAGGGCAGGAGGTAACGCAGGTCTCCGTGGGTCAGAACAGTATCGCAGGTCTGACCACAAACGGCACCGCCCTCTACTGGAATCGCAACAACTACTCCTACAACAGCTCCGAATCCACGGGCATCGAGTCTTGGACGGACCTGGTGCAGGTGGAAATGGGTGACAATTACGTTTACGCCCTCAAGTCCGACGGCACTGTCGTCACCAACAACCTCAACCTCTTCGACGAGCTTGCCACCTGGGAGAACGTAAAGGAGATCCGTCTGACCTCCAGAGTTGCCTGGGGCTTGACCGAAAGCGGAACCCTCCTGGGAACCGACAAGACCAAGGATGCGGAATGGAGAAGCCGCAGCGGAATCTCTGAGTTCGCCGCCTTCACGGATAAGCTGATCACCGTCAACGAAAACGGTAAGCTTTCTCCCTACAACTACGGCGAGTTCACAGAAGACTCCATCAATCCCTGACACGAAAAAGAGAACCGAGCAAATGCTCGGTTCTCTTTTTGCTTATTTTAAGGTGTCAGCAAAAGGTACGTCGAGTGGCGAAGTTTGTTCGTAGCAAAAAATGCGTTTTTTATTATTTTTATCAAAAAACGGGATTCTTCGGACGTTTTATTCCAAAGAATCCCTTTTGTTTTATAGGAATAGGCGGTCTGCGCTTTTTTTACATCCCCTTTTTGCTTATTTTAAGGTGTCGGCAATCTTGAAGATAAGCTTTTCGCTCTTCGCCCAGCCGAGACACGGATCGGTGATGGACTTTCCGAAGACGTTCTCTCCGATCTTCTGACATCCGTCCTCCAGATAGCTTTCGATCATCAAGCCCTTCACCAGACGCCGCACGTTTTCGTTGTGGTTACAGCTATAGACCACGTCCTTGGCAATGCGGATCTGCTCCTCGTACTTTTTTCCCGAGTTGGCGTGGTTGGTATCCACGATGCAGGCGGGGTTTTTCAGGTTGGTGGTGGCGTAAAGCTCACCCAGCTCCACCAGATTCTCATAGTGATAATTGGACACGCACTTGCCTGTGAAATCCACGTACCCGCGCAGGATGGCGTGAGCGTAGGGGTTTCCGTCGCTGTGCACCTCCCAGCCTCGGTAGAGAAAGGTGTGCGCACTTTGGGCGGCGTAAACGGAATTCATCAGAACGTGCACGTCTCCGCCGGTGGGATTCTTCATTCCCACGGGCACGTCCAGTCCCGAGGCCGTCAGGCGGTGCTGCTGGTTTTCCACGCTTCTGGCGCCCACGGCAATGTAGGCGAGCAGGTCGGAAAGATAGCGGTGATTCTCGGGATAGAGCATCTCGTCCGCGCAGACAAAGCCATAGTCCGAAAGAGCGGAGCGGTGCAGGTCGCGAATGGCGATGATCCCCTTGAGCATATCGGGGCGGCTTTCGGGGTCGGGCTGATGGAGCATCCCCTTGTAGCCCTCTCCCGTGGTGCGGGGCTTGTTGGTGTAGACCCTCGGGATGATCAAAAGCTTGTCCCGAACCTCTTCCTGCACCCGACAGAGCTTTTCCAGATAGGCCATCACCGCAGGACGGTTGTCTGCGGAGCAGGGGCCGATGATCAGGGCAAACTTATCGCTCTCCCCGGAAAAGATACGGCGAAGCTCCCCGATTTTTTCCTCACGGACGGCAGCATCCTTCGGAGCTATGGGGAACTCCTTTTTGATTTCCATCGGGATGGGCAGCTTTCGAATAAATTTCATTGATCTACTCCTTTCCGATCAAACAGCGCACGGCGGGCAGTGGAAAGACGCATCATTTCCTTCATGGCTCCCACGTCCTCACGGGCGATGGCGTCCTCCAGAGCAAGAAAGGAGTCCTTAAACTTCTTCATCTGCTCCAAAAGAGCCGTTTTGTTCCATAAAAACAGCTCGCTCCAGAGATCCTCCTGAATCCTTGCGATACGGGTCAGGTCACGGAAGGAATCTCCGGTGTAATCCACCAAGCCCCGATCGTCCCCCGCACACATCAGGCTCACCGCAATGCAGTGGGTGAGCTGAGACAGAAAAGCGATCATCTCATCGTGCTTTTTCGGGGTCAGAACGCTGATGCGGGCAAAGCCCAATTCCTTCCCCAATTCCTTGCAGATCTCCACGCCCTCGTGGGTGTTCCTCTCCGTGGGCACCACAATGTAGTTGGCCCCTTGGAAGATCCTCTCGTCGCTGTTCTCCACACCCCCGACCTCACGGCCTGCCATGGGGTGTGCGGCAATGTACTCCACCCCCTCGGGCAAAAGGGACTGAATTTTGTCCACCACGGCGCTCTTGACACCCGTTACGTCCGTCAGGAGAGCTCCCGGGGGAAACAGGCGGCCGTACTCCTCCACCCACTCCAGAAAAACGTGAGGGTAAAGGCCGAACACCGTCAGGCTCGCCTCCTTCAGAAAGCTCTCCTCCACACGGGTGCTCCCTCGGTCGATGATCCCGTGGTTCAGGGCATACTCCACGGACTCGTGCTTTTTTTCAATGGCCCAAACCGTGTAGCCCTTTTTCTTTAAGGCACGGGCATAGCTTCCGCCCAAAAGCCCGAGACCTACGATTAAAATTTTGGTTTCTGCATTCTTATTCAGCTTCATTGTTCCATCACTTCGATTCCCAGTGTTTTCATTGCTTCAAAAAAGTCGGGGTAGCTCTTTTTGACCGCCTCTGCTCCCTCGATCTCACCCCCCACCACGCTCAAAACCAACGCCATGGCCATCACGATGCGGTGGTCGTTGTGTCCCGAGATCACCTCTCTCGGAGCACGAAGGGTGCCGGCCTTGACCAGAATGGTATTCTCTTCCACCACAACGTCAATGCCGCATTTAGAAAGCTCCTCGGCCATGGCCGCGCCACGGTCACTCTCCTTGATCTTGAGCCTTGCGGTCCCCACAAAGCGCGCCCCCTTTTCCAAGGCCGCAAGGGCCATCAGAACGGGACCGAGGTCGGGACAGTCCCGCAGATCCACCTCGGGACAGCCCTCCTTCAGCATCGGCAGAAGCCAGCGGTAGACCCGATCCCCCTGCAGGGAATCCTCCCGCAAGCCCGTCACCTGAACCGAGCCGCTCAAAAGGCCGAGGCCCTCCAAAAAGGCGGCGTTGGAAAAATCTCCCTCCACCCGATAGTCACGGGGCAGGTATCGCTGTCCTCCGGGGATGAAAAAGACGTTCTCCCGCCGCTCCACCCGCACGCCGAAATCTGCCATGGCGACAAGGGTCATATCCACGTAAGATGCGCTCTCCAGCCCCTCTGTGATCACAAGCTCACTGTCCCCCGAAAGAAGGGGCAGGGCAAACAAAAGCCCTGTAATAAACTGGCTGGAGACGTTCCCGGGCACCGTATACCGTCCGGGAGAAAGGACACCGCAAAGGGTAAGCGCTCCGTTTTTTTGCTCGTAAAAGAAGCCTCTTTTGCGGCAAAGGGTCTCGTAGACTCCCAAGGGTCTTTCCATCAGCCGCCCCGCACCCGTCAGGGTGACCCTTTCCCCCGAAAGAAGAAACAGCGGCACCGCAAAGCGCAGGGTACTGCCGCTCTCACGGCAGAAAAACCTTTCCTTCACGGGCTTCGGCACAGAGCAGCCCCGCACCAAAACATCCTCCCCACGTCGGGAAAAGGACGCTCCGAGGCCCTCCAATACCCCCATGGTGGCAAGCATATCCTCCGAGTCGGCAATGGGCCCCACGCGGCTTTCCCCCTCGGCCAAGGCGGCGCAAAAGAGCGCCCGATGAGCCATGCTCTTGGAGGGCGGAGCCGCGATGCTCCCCCTTGCCACGGAGGGCAGGATTCTCACTCTCACGCCCGCTTCCCCTTTCCGTCTATTAGAAGATCCATCGCCTCGGTATACCCCGCAAAGCCGTGTCCCGTAATGGTGGCGATGCAGGCGGCACGGATAAAGCTCTGCTGACGGAAGGGCTCCCGCTGGGAAACCTTGGAGATGTGCACCTCCACCGTGGGAACGGAAACGGACTTCACCGCATCCAGAATGGCCACGCTGGTGTGGGTGTAGGCGGCGGGATTGATCACGATTCCGTCAGCCTTGCCGTAGGCGGCCTGGATAAAATCCACCAGGTCTCCCTCGTGGTTGGACTGGAAGCACTCCACCTCCACGCCCCGCGCCTCGGCGTGGGCGCGGCAAAGTGCCATCAGATCCTCATAGGTCTGCTTGCCGTAGTGCTCGGGCTCACGTATGCCGAGAAAATTCAAATTCGGGCCGTTGATCACAAAAATTTTCATTTTAATTCCTTTTCTATCCGCTTCAGATTCTCCTCGACCGCACGGCTGACGGGCACGTGCCTGTCACAGCTTGCCCTATAGATCCCGTATCGCTCCTCGTAGCGCCGACGCAGATCCTCGAAATTGGAGGAAAGGGGTCGGTCTGCGGTGGGAGCCAGAGTCTCAAGGGGCGCATCCAGAAAGATGACGGTTCCGTTTCCCTTTAAAAGCCGCAGGTTTTCCTCCCGAAGAGGCACGCCGCCCCCCGTGGCGATCACCGCGCCCTGCAGGGCGCTGAGACGGCGGATCACCTCCGTCTCCCGATCCCGAAAGGCCTTTTCCCCTTCTGCTCGGAAGATCTCGGGGATGGAGATCCCCGCCTCTTTTACGATCTCCTCATCGCTGTCGAAAAAAACCTTCCCCCATCGCTCTGCCAAAAGGCGGCCGAGGGTGCTTTTTCCGCTCCCGGGCATTCCCGTGAGCACAAAATTCCGTTTTTCATCCAGAATCGTCTCGTAGATCTCATCCAGTCTTGCGAGCACGCTCCCGTTGCCCGTGAAGATCTCTGCGGCAAAGAGCGCCTGCGCCACGAGCATAAAAAGACCGCCGATGGCGGGGATCCCCCGCTCGCGGGCCTCCAGAACAAGTCTTGTGTTCAAGGGGTTGTACACCGCGTCGGCGACCCCCTCCAAACAAGGAAAATCCGCCACGCTCACGGCACACTCGTCCGCCTTGGGAAACATTCCGCAGGGGGTGGTGTTGACAAGGATCTGGGTGTCCCTTCGATCCTTTAGATCCTCATAGCAAAGAAGACCGTCCCTTCCGCTTCGGCTCACCCGCTCGACCCGAGCCGCACCCAAATGCCGCATCAGAGCCAGCGCCGTACCCGAGGTCCCCCCCGAGCCGAGAATGAGAACCTTTTTTCCCTTCACCGAGATGCCGCCCTTGATAAGAAGGGCCTCCATCCCGCGAAAGTCCGTGTTGTATCCGTAAAGCTTGCCTCCTCGGTTCACGACGGTGTTCACCGCCCCGCAAAGGCGCGCCTCCTCGGAGATCTCCTCCATATAAGGGATCACGTCCCTTTTGTAGGGGATGGTCACGTTGATCCCGCAAAAATCCCGACGGGTCATAAAGCCGTCCAGCGCGGCCTTCTCCACGGGACAAAGCTCGTAATCGTACAGGCCGATCAGACCGTGGATCACCGCAGAGAAGCTGTGACCCAATTTTTCCCCGATGCAGCCGTATTTCATTTTCTCTCCTCCGAGGAAAAAAAGTCCGTGCCGAAGCGCCCCAGAAGCGCATCGCAAAGCACCAAGGCCGTCACGCTCGTGACCACGATCCCCGCCCGATGGACGATGCAGGGGTCGTGCCGCCCGCCGGAGGCAAGGGTCGCCCCCTTCCCCGTGGAAAGATCCACCGTCTCCTGCTCCCGGGAGAGGGTGGGGGTGGGCTTGATGCAAAGGGAAAAGCAAAGGGGCATTCCGTTGGTGATGCCGCCGTTGATGCCGCCGTTGTGATTGGTACGGGTGCGGACCGTGCCGTCCCCGTCGTAGTAAAGGGCATCGTTGGCCTCGCTTCCCCGCATTTCGGCAAGGCCGAAGCCCGCACCGAATTCCACGCCCTTCACAGCGGGAATGGAAAAGAGCGCGTGGGAAAGAAGCCCCTCCACGCTGTCAAACCAAGGCTCTCCCACTCCTGCGGGCATCCCCGTGACCACCGTCTCCAGAACGCCGCCGACGCTGTCTCCGTCGGCCTTGGCCGCAAGGATCGCCTCCCGCATTTTCTCCTCCTTTTCCGAAGAGAGGACGGGAAAAGCCGCATTTTCCAAAAAATCCAGATCCCTTCCGAGCTCCTCAAAGCCCCGATCCGCGATCCCCGCAATTTCCTTTACGTGGGTGCCGATGCGGATGCCCTTTGCCCTCAGAGCGTCCCGAAGGATCGCCCCCGCGGCCACCAAGGGCGCGGTGATGCGGCCGGAAAAGTGTCCGCCGCCCCGCACGTCCTGAAAGCCGTGATACTTCATCTCGGCGGTATAGTCCGCGTGACCCGGGCGAAGGAGCGCGGCACGGGCATAATCCGAGGATCGCTGTGCCGTATTGGGAATGAGAATGCAAAGGGGCGTGCCCGTGGCTCTCCCCCCGACGGCACCGCTGACGATGCGGAAGGAGTCCTCCTCCCGACGGGCGGTGGAGACCGCCCCTGCGGGACGGCGCAGGGAAAGCGCGTGGGAGATGCTCTCCTCGGAAACGGGCATCCCGGGGGTCAGGCCGTCGAGGATACAGCCGATCTCAGCCCCGTGACTCTCTCCGAACGGGGTCAGAGAAAGATGATTGCCAAAGGTATTTTTCATTTCATTCCGCCTTTCACTTCCTCCGCAAAGCGGGAAACAGGTATTTTCTCCATTACGAATTCACCGACCCGAGGAACCCGCACCACGGTGATGCTGTCCCCTGCGGTCTTCTTGTCGTGGGTAACGGCCTCCGCCCAACGGGCAGGGTCTCCCTTTGCCTCGGTGGGAAGGCCGATGGCACGCAAAACGGGGATCAGACGCTCTCTGACCTCAGGGGCGCACATGGGGATCATCCCAAGGGCAACGCATTCCCCGTGATAAAGAGGCTCGGGTCCCTCGAAGCTTTCACTTTCGATGGCGTGGGCGAGGGTGTGGCCGAAGTTCAGCACCCTTCTCAGGCCCGCCTCTCTCTCGTCCTCCTCCACCACTCTTTTCTTGGCGATCAGGCTCAGCTCGATGATCTTGTCCAAGTGCTCCGTCGGATCCCCCGTCTCGAACAAACGGAAAAACTCCTCGTCAAAGGTCAGCGCCATCTTCACCGATTCCGCAAGTCCGTTGGCGATCTGGCGTCTCGGGAGACCGGAAAGGGTCTCGGGATCCACCAAAACGGCACGGGGAGGGTAAAAGGCCCCCACCATATTCTTCAGTCCCCCGAGATTCACCGCCACCTTCCCTCCGATGGAGGAATCCACCTGAGAAAGAAGGGTCGTGGGCACGTTGTAGAAATCCCCCCCCCGAAGGAAGGCCGAGGCAACAAAGCCCGCCAGATCCCCCACCACGCCGCCGCCCAGAGCGACCACGCAGTCCGTGCGGGTAAATTTTTTCTCCAGCATCACCCCCAGGATCGCCTCAAAGCTCGCAAGGCTCTTGGAGTCCTCCCCCGGCTCGATGGTGAACACGTAAGGCGCGCCGCAAAAGGAGGAAACGGTCTCGATGTAGGAGGTGGGGATATTGGAATCGGTCACGATCATACATTTCCGATCAAGGGACAAATACTCCCCCGCCCGAGAAAGAGCACCCCGCTCCAGATAAATGGGGTAGGAGCCCTTAGAGGTTTTTACGTTCAGGATCATGATGCTCTCCTTATTCTTATACTTCGCTTTCCTTTTCAAAGGAGCCGAGCACCCGCAGATCGTTGCAGTTCTCCCGCAAAAGAGAAAGCATCTTCTCCCCCTCCTCCGAGCGGATCCGTCCCTCTCCCTCACAGAAGAAGTAGTATTCCCAGGACAGATGCTTGGTGGGTCGGCTCTTGATGGCACGCAGATTAAAGCCGTGGGTTCCGATGGCGGAAACGGCCTTTGCCAAGGCACCCGCCTCGTTCTTTACGGTAAATACCATCACAAGTTGGCGATCCGCAGCCGACACAGTCTTCTCCGTGCGGGAAAAGACCGCAAAGCGGGTGGTGTTCTGCCCCTTATCCTGAATGCGGCTGCGCAGGATCTGCAGACCGTATTCCTCAGCGGCAGATTCACTTCCGATGGCCGCAAGAGAGGGATCGTCCCCCTCGGAAACCAGCTTTGCGGCGACGGCGGTATTCACCGCCTCCCGCGTCAAAAGCCCCGTTTTGGAAAGAAAGCCCGCGCACTGCGCCAGCGCCTGAGGGTGGCTGGTCACGGTCTTGATGTCCGAAAGGTGTACCCCGGGCTTTGCCAGAAGGTTCTGCTCCACCTCCACGTCGTAAATGCCGTTGATGGAAAGGGAGCCGAAAAAGGCCAGATCCATCACCGTGCCCACGTCGCCCCCCACACTGTTCTCCAAGGGGAGCACCGCCGCATCGCACCGCCCCTCCTCCACCGCACGGTACGCCTCGGCAAAATCGGAAAAGCCGATGGGCGTCGCATCGGGGAAGATCCGCATCGCGGCAAGGTGTGCGAAGGCACCGGGTACACCGCTGAAGGCCACGTTCATCCCCGAGATCAAGCGGGACTGATAGGCCTTGGACAGATCCATCACAGAATGCAGAAAGCTGACGTAATAGCCCCTGACCGTCTCGTCCGAGACCCGTGCAGCGCCCCGCTCGATGATGGCCTTCTCACGGGATGCATCGAAAATGGGCATCCCCGTTTCTTTTTTATAAACGGCAACCTTTTTTGCCGCCTCCATTCGCGCCTCGAACAGTCGCGCCATCTCCCGATCCACTCGGTCGATCTCCCTGCGCGCCTCCTCCAAAAGACTCTCGCTCATTTTTGATACTCCTTCATCAGAGCCTCAAAGGCTCCAAGGCTGTTTTCGATGGTCGCACGGGAAACGCAGTAGGCCAAACGGACAAAGCCGGGAGCCCCGAAGGAATCCGCAGGCACCATCAGAAGCTCGTGCTTCTTCCCCCTCTCGCAGAAGGCGTTCGCGTCCTCCTCGGGAGAGCGGACAAACAGATAAAAGGCACCCTCGGGCGGGGTCACCTCGTACCCCATTCGGGTCAGAGCATTGGCCAAAAGGTCACGGTTCCTGCGATACTCCTCCACGTCACTGGTCACCCCCTGATTCTTGGCCACCAGCTTCTGCCACATGGAGGGAGCGCACACAAAGCCCAGGCTTCTGCCTGCGCCGCACACCGCCGCAAAGACCTCCCCCGCGTCGGGACAGTCGGGAGAAACGAAAAGATAGCCAATTCGCTCACCGGGCAGGGACAGAGACTTGGAGTAGGAGTAGCACACCAGCGTGCGCTCGTAAAGCGCAGGGAGCCAAGGCACCGACTTGTCTCCGTAATACAGCTCCCGATAGGGCTCGTCCGCCAGAAGAAAGATCTCCGTTCCGAATTCCTTCTCCTTCTTTCTCAAAATCGCCCCCAGCGCCTCCAGACTCTCACGGGTGTACACCGCCCCCGTGGGGTTGTTCGGGGAATTCAGAAGCACCACCTTGGTCTTTTCGGTGATGGCCGCCTCCATCGCCTCCAGATTCAACTGGAAGGAGGGCTGATGACACATCACGGGGACCAGGACACCCCCCGCCTTTTCCGTAAAGACCCGATACTCGGGGAAGAAGGGAGCAGGCACCACCACCTCCTCACCGGGCAGGAGCAGAGCGTGCAGAGAAATGGTCAGCCCTGCAGCGGCACCGCAGGTCATATAAATCAGATCCCCCCGAGCGGGCGTGCCGTGGGTCTTCTCCAGATACTCGGCGATGGCCGAGCGCACCGCAGGGTCTCCCGCCGAGGAGGTATAGCCGTGAAGCAGGCAGGGATCTACCGAATCGCATAGCTCGAGAATCGTCTCCCGAATCCGATCGGGAGCGGGAATGCTGGGATTCCCGAGGGAAAAGTCATAGACGTTTTCCGCACCGATCTCCGCCTTTCTTTTGGCACCGTACTCCGAAATGGCACGGATCACCGAGCGCTGCTGACCCAGACGAAGCATTTGACGTGAAATCATAAAATCCTCCAAAACCCCCAACAAAAAGAAAAATCCGCACGCTTCAGGCGCCCCCGAGGGGAACGCAGGAGCTGCGGACGTCCGATACCGTTGGGAAACATTATTGTTCGTTTTCCCGGGAGTACAGGCAGTCCGCCGATGTAAAGTAATAAAATCGAGAAGAATGGAAGCGGGATACTACGGTCATCTGCTGTCTCCTTTCAGAAATGATACTTTATTATAGTAGATTACTAAAGATATGTCAAGCAAAAAAAGAAAAAAAGGCTCGGATTCGGCCTTTTTTTCACGATACAAGGGCGGCTTTGAGCTTTTGCAGGATCTTTTTTTCCTCTCGGGAGACCTTCACCTGCGTGATCCCCATCACCTGTGCGGTCTGAGATTGGGTCATATGGCGAAAATAGCGCAGACAAATCAGCATCCGCTCCTCCCGGGGAAGTGCATCCACCGCCTCCCTCAAGGAGATTTTTCCCATAATTTCCTCCGTGGGATCGTCCCCCAAAACGCTCTCGGGAGAAAAGCCCGTTTCCTCGTCCTCGGCGTAAAGGGAGAGTGCGGGCCGTGCGGAGGCCAGCGCAAGCGCCGCCTTTTCCTCGTCCAGACCGAGCCCCTCGCAAATTTCGGGCACCGTGGGGCTTCGCCCCTCGGTCTTTTCAAAGCTTTCCGTAAAGCGAAAAATCCGCACCGCCGTTTGCTTGATCTCCCGTCCCACCTTGATCCATCCGTCGTCCCGTAAAAAGCGCTTGATCTCCCCCATAATCAGGGGCACCGCGTAGGTGGTAAAACGGCATTCCTTCCTCGGGTCAAAACCACGGATGGCCTTCAGCATTCCCACCGTGCCGATCTGAATCAGATCCTCCGCCTCCACACCCCGTCCTCCGAAGCGCAACGCAATGCTCTTGACCAAACCAAGATTGGAGGACACCACCGCCTCCAGTGCCGCCTCGTCCCCTGCGGCCGCCCGCGAAAGGGTCTCGGTGTCGTTGACCCACCCTCGGCTCATCCGATCTTTTTCTTCATGGTCACGCGGGTGTAGCCGGGACGGGAAAGGATCCGCAGGGAATCCGTAAAGGCCTGCATAATGGGAAGCCCCATTCCGCTTCGCTCTCCCTCCCGATCCGTGGTAAAGAAGGGCTCCATGGCCGCCTCCACGTTTTCAATCCCGCGACCGCGATCCGTCACGCTGACGATCAGGATGCCGTCCCGACGGTACTTCAGATCCAGCACCACCGTGCAATCCTTCCCCGCTTGTCCCCGATAGCCGTGGACGATGGCATTGGTCACCGCCTCGCTCACCACGGTCTTGATATCCGCAAGCTGGGACGGAGTCACCCCCACGTGCATCAGAAAGCCCGCCGTCACGATGCGGGCAAAGCTCTCGTTCTCTCCCAGGGCGGGAAAGCTCACGCGAGCGGCGTTCAAAACCTCTTTCATTGTTCTTCCTCCTTTCTCATTACGATGTTCAGGCTCTCCTCCACCCCTGCCAGGTGCAAGATCTTTCGAATGGCGGGAGTGGGATGAAACAGGGTCAGACGGATCCCCCTCTCTCGCGTCTTTCTCAGTCTTCCCAGAATCAGCCCAAGCCCGGAGGAATCCATAAAATCCGTACCCGACAGATCCAGAATGATTTCCCTTGGAGAAAGGCTCTCCATTTTTTCGTCGATGGCCTCCCGAAGCCCGGGAGCACTGTGGTGATCCACGTCCCCCGTCACCCGTACGATGAGCGCATCCTCCCTTTGTGCCGTTACCAGTTTCATCCTCTCATCCTTTCTTTTTTATTCCTTGTCCCTATCATAGCAAACAAAACGTGCAAAAAAGGTCGAAGGCCGTCGCTCGGCTTTCGTTTCCTCGATTGACTTTTTTCCCTCGGACCGATATAATGAAAAAAACGACTTCGGAGGAAAAAAGGATGAAGCTTGTCTCCTGGAACGTCAACGGTCTGCGCGCCGTGATGGGCAAAGGTTTTTTTGATTTCTTTCACCAGGCCGATGCGGAGCTCTTTGCCCTGCAGGAAACGAAAATGCAGCAGGGTCAGGCAGAGGTGCTCACCCCCGGCTATCACCAGTTTTGGAGCAGTGCCGAGAAAAAGGGCTACTCCGGCACCCTCGTCTTTTCCAAAAAGGAGCCCCTTTCGGTGCACTACGGCATCGACGGCAAATACAGTGACGAGGGACGTCTGATCACCCTGGAGTTCGACGGCTTTTATTTCGTTACCTCCTACACCCCCAACGCGCAAAACGAATTGCGCCGTCTTCCCTACCGTATGGAGTACGAGGACGACCTGCGGTGCTACCTTTCCGCCCTGAAGGAGAAAAAAGGCGTCATCCTCTGCGGTGACCTGAACGTGGCACACCAAGAGACCGACCTGAAAAACCCAAAGGCCAACGTGGGAAACCCCGGCTTTTCCGATGAGGAAAGAGAAAAATTCTCCCTGCTTCTGGAAGCGGGCTTTACGGATACCTTCCGTCACCTTTATCCTGACGCACGGGACGCCTATTCCTGGTGGAGCTATCGGATGCGCGCCAGAGAGCGGAACGTGGGTTGGCGGATCGACTATTTCGTGACCAGTCGGGATCTGGATCCTCTTCTGCGGGATGCCCGCATCCGCTCCGAGGTCCTCGGCAGTGACCATTGCCCCGTAGAGCTCATTCTGGACGAGCCCAAATGACCCTCTCCCCTTCCCTCAAGGCCCGTCTCGATCGCCTTCTGACCCCGCTCTTTTCCCTGATGCTCGGCTTTTTCCTTCTCGCCCCCATCGCCTCGGGCCTGCTCTTTTCCCGTGCCGAGGCCCCCACGGAAGGCTCGGAGGAAAGCGGTCGGGAGGCCCTGGAGGCCGCCCGTGCCGAGGCAGAAAAAGCGGGAAATGCCGAGGAGGCGGCCTATTACGGCGCCGCCATCGACCTCGACCTCGACCCATGGAATAAGGAATTCGACTCCGTGGGGGCAAGCCTCTACGGCACCCTCTCTCTGCACCTTGAGGCCGAGGAGCGGAACGAGGCCCTCCCCCGCCTGAGAGCGATCCTGGAAAAAAGGGATGAAGAGGCCCTGCTCTCCTTTTACAGGGAGTATCTTTCGGAGCACTCCTCCCTTGACCCGGAGGAGATCGAGGAGGATCTGTTTGCCGTCTCCCTGCGCTTTCTTGCGACCCGCGACGGCAAAATCAACGCAGGTGAGAGCCTTTTGATCTCCCATATGCGCAGCATCCGAAAAAGCCTTGCGGAGAAAAAGGACCTTTTCCACCCCGTAAACGCAGGAGCCCCCCTCTCCGAAGAAGAGGCAAAGCAGCTGGCGGCTCTGTCGGACTTTTACCGAGGCGTTTTGGATCGGGGTGAGGCTCCCGCGGTCCCCTCAAACGTCGAGACCCTCTCACTTTTGGAGTCCCTGTTGTCCTTTCTGACCCTGGTCGCACTTTTTTTGCTCTTCTTCTTCGAGAAAGCGTCCTGCGACTCTCCCGCCCTTCTCCTCGTGCGCTTTTTTGCGCTTCTTTTTCTCCTGACCATCGGGCTTTTTTGCTCCACGCTTACTTTTGCTTCGGATCTGACGGGGGCTGTCCCCGTTCCCTTCGGCAGCGGGATCCTCTCCCTCCCCTTCTTCCTTGCCCTTCTCGGACGGGTGCTCTGTCGGGGCGTCGGAAATCTTCTTCTCTTTTCTCTCTTTCTCCTGCTCTTTTCCCGAAAAAAAAGGAGGGCTCTGAAGGGTGCGGCCACCCTCCTTTTTGCCCTCGTCTATTCTTCGGTTTCTTACCTTTTCCGTCTGTTCGGAGCGAACAGCGCCCTTTTGCCTTACCTGCCCTTCGTGCACACAGACTCGGTACAAAATCTCTTCCCGAGTCTTCCGATGGTTCTTCCCCAAAGTCCCGTTCCGCTCCTCTCCTTCTTGATCCTTTGTGCCCTGACGGGGCTTTGCCTTGTCTGCCACTACCGCAAAAAAAGACCGGAGTCCTAATGGGTGATGTTCTTAGCGGAGAATTTATGCTTTGAGCAAAGTGCAAGCATCGCATTTGACTAGTCAAACGTAAATATGGGCTAAGCCCAAACCCTTATAACGACAGAAAGAGATAACAAATCGGTTCGTAGCCGAAATGTTATCTCTTTTTCTGTTGGTTTAATG
>JAFVYT010000091.1 GCA_017508505.1 Clostridia bacterium | reverse complement strand
TGAAATCAGCGTCCTGATTTCTTACAGCTGCAAGCACATTTTAAAATTTAAACCTGACAAATAGTGTCCTAATTAAAATATATTTTTAAATTCTTTGTAATAAAAAAAGACCTAAACTCGCATTACACGAATTCAGGTCACAAATTCATTTGATTTATACAGTGTTATTCTGTGTTATTTGGTGTTAAAAAGCCATTGAAATCGGCATTTTATCATGCTTTTTGGTGCAAAACTTGTATTAGGAGACGAAATACTCCACGGCATTGTTGGGAAAGAATTCTCTAAACTCCGAGCAGAGCTGAGCGGCAAGGGTTTTATTGTGAGCAAGAACAAGGGTCGGTCGGTTGGCACGGGCGATAATGTTGGCCATGGTAAAGGTTTTTCCCGAGCCTGTCACCCCGAGCAGGGTCTGCTCCTTTAAGCCGTCCCCAAGACCGCGAACCAATTCATCAATGGCCTTGGGCTGATCTCCCGTAGGAGCATACGCCGATTGCAGATCAAAGTGATCCATACCCTCTCCTCCTTCCCGATTCTCTAACTTATTGATTATACCACAAAGCTTTCCGAATGTAAACAAAGAGCCGATACTTTTTCGTATCGACTCTTATTTTCAAAGAATCAGAAGCGGCCGGGGCGGCCACCGCCCATTCCGCCGTCGGGACGCATTCCGCCTCCCCCGGGCATCATACCGCCACCGCCGCCGGGCATCATACCGCCGCCCATTCCCCCTTGGGAAAAGAGAAGCTCGGACAGCTCCACGGTGGCAAGGGTGGTGCCTCCCTCACACCTTGCCATTTGGGCAAAGCCGTTTTCGTCCGCATCGGCAACCTTCCCCCCTGCCACGAGGGTGTAGGTCTTTCCTTTTTCGAGGTGGGGAGAGGTCACCACGGCACTGGAGTAGGACTTGGGAGGGGTGAAGGAAACGAGGGCATTGCCGTCCCCGTCGCAAAGAGCAAAGGAGGTATCGGCGCTTTGGGAATCAAAATGCACGAGCATCGCGCCTTGAGAGGCCTCGGTGAAGCCCTGCGCCATTCCCGAGGAGCCGAGGGCGACCAGCACACCCCCTGTAACCGTGGCGCTTGTGCCGTAGTCAAAGGAGCCGTTTCCCGAATTGGTCGGTCCCGAAACCAAGGTAACGCCGCCGGTCACCTGAATCTCTCCGTTGGAGTCCACCCCGTCCCCGGAGGCATTGATCACGGCGTAGCCGCCGGAAATGACGATGGTGCCCGTGGAGGAGGAGAAGTGTCCCATTCCCGGACGACCGCCGAAGCCGCCGCCCTCGACCATACCGCCCATTCCCGAGGAATCGTTCCCTCCTGCGGCGTTGTAGCCGTCGTCAGAGGCGGTGACGTTTATGTTGCCGCCGGAAATGAGGATGCGGGAGCCCTCCAGACCCTCGTAGCTCTTGGATACCGTAATGGTGCCGCCGGAGACGGAAAGGTCCGTATCGGCGTGGATTCCGTCGTCCCCGGAGGAAAGCAGGAGGGTGCCCGAGGTGATGGAAATGCTGTGATTGGAGTGGATGGCATCGTCCTTGGAGGAGACGGTAACGCTCCCGCCCGAAAGGAGCACGTCACTGCCACCCTTGATGCCCTTATAGGACTCGGAGGAATTCGAAAGGGAGCCTCCCGCACCGCCCCCCGATACGATCTCAAAATCCGTATTGAGCGCCTTGACCACCGTTTCCGCCTGAACGCCGTCGTTGCCTGCGGTAACCGTGATGCGGCTGTTTTCAAAATAGAGATAGCCACAAGCCTCGTCCTCGGTATGATCCGAGCGGAAGCCATCACTGCCTGCCTCCGCCGTGACGGTGGAGTCGGTGGCTTTGATGCAGTCCTTTCCGCAAAGAGCCGCACTCTCAGCCTTGACCGAGAGATTGCACCCTGCCAGCACCAGATCGTCCTTGGAGACGATGCCGTGTTTAAAATTGCCCGTGACGGAAAGGCTTCCCTTCCCGTTCAATGTCAGATCCGCCTTGCTGAATACGGCCGCATCCACGGCGCTGCCGTCCTTTTCAAGGGTGTAGGAGGAGCCGTCGGAGAGGCGGTTTTCGGTGCCGTCCTTGGCAGTGATGAAGACCTTGTCTGCACTTAAGATGAGGATGGCGGGGCCGTCGGGATTTTCGACGGTGGCACCGTCGAGGACGATCTGCACCTTATCCTTTTCTCCCGCCTCCACGACAATTTGGGAAACACCCGTTCCGCTGAACTCATACACCCCTGCGGCGGTGACGGTCTTCACGCCGTCCCCCGTGGGGGTACGAACCTCGTCCGGATCGTAGGAGGGGTCAAGGTCGCGGTCGGAAAAGGAAAAATCCATCTCCGACAGATCCGCCAATTCCACGTCGAGGGTGGAGGGCACGGTCAAGGGAAGCTCCTCCTCCTTACTGCAGGAGACGAGGGTCATAAAAAGAGAGATCAAAAGAAGAATCGACGTAATCCGTTTCACAGGCTTTCCCCCTCCTCTGCCCCGTGCATCAGGGAAATTTCAAGATTGCCGTTGCGCTCTCGCAGAGCGTCCACAAAGCTTCGGAGCTCTTTTTCGTTTTTCAGGCGAATGCGGTACTGCAGCTTATAGAGAGAGCCCATATTGCTGGTTTTGGTGCGTACGAGTCGGTTGCTTTTCGTATAGCGGGAGAAAACCTCGTCAAAGGCCGTGCCGAAGGCGAGGGTCTCGGGCACCGTAATGCGAAGGTCCATTTCCTTTTCGCTCTTGAAGGGGATCAGAGAGAGAAGGAGGATCACGGCGCAGGCGGCAACGGTAAACAGAACCGCGTAGCCGAGAAAGCCTGCGGCGCAGGCAAGACCCGAGGTCATCGCAAGAAAGAGCACGGCGATCTCCCGCGCCTTTCCCGGGACGGAGCGAAAGCGCACCAAGGAAAAGGCACCCATCACCGCAACGCCCGTGCCGACGTTTCCGTTGACCATCAAAATGACCGTATTCACGATCATGGGCAAAAGGACAAGGGAGATCAGAAAGCTTTTGGTAACGGGAGCGCGGAAGGAGGCGGCAAGCGCACACAGAACGCCGCAGAGAAGAGAGACTCCCAGAGTCATGAAAAAGACCGTCAGGTCAAAGCCGCCGGTCAGGACGGATTGAAAAATGGTTTGCATCAGAATACTCCTTATCGTCAATATAGGACACAGAATCAAAATAGGAATTCTTGAATTTGGAAAACGAGGTGGGACGGATCGAGAGCGCATCGAGGATCGGTGGCAGAAAGAGAGGCATTCCGCCCCCCGTTTTGATCTCGAGAATGAATTCGTCCTCACCGAGGATGCTACGACCTCGGTTTCCCGAGGAAAGAAGGAGCTCGTCACGGCGATAGCGGATCCCGTGATCGAAGGTCAGGCGTACGCCCGGCTGATCGAAAAGCTCGAAGGCCTCCCGCTCGTAGGAGATCAAAAAGGCAGGCCTCGGCCGACGGTAAAAGGAGAAGGCATAGTCGATCTCCCGCATAATTTGAGAATCCTCGGGTCTTTGACCCGTGTCCAGATACGCCATCGCCGCCTTCAGGGAAAGGGCGACACGCCGCTTGTAGACCACCTTTTTATACTTTTTCTTGATCTCAAGGAAGACCCTGTCCTCCGGACTTGGAACGCCATAGCTTCTGAGGCGGAGCTTTTCCTTGTAGACGCCGTCGTCTATAGAATTTCGCAGAATCCGAAGATCCGGTGTATCCAAATAGATACTCGAAACGGTGCTGTTGCCGTGGGCATCGGGGATGAGGTGCGAGCCCAGGGCATCCAGGAGCCCTTCCTTTTGCTCGTAGTCGATGCGATACTTGGTTTCGACCCGTTTAAAAATGAAAACGTCCTTCAAGGGATAGCGCTCCTTTTCTTCATAATATCCAAATTGTAATCACGAAATATGAAAAAAGGCCCCCGCAAAATGTGACGAACAGATGAAAAAAGCACCGTTTGCACGGTGCTTTTGCGCTAGATCCGTCGGACTCCCTCGGGGAGCGTCAGGGTCCAAACGCCGTTTTCCAATTGAACGGTGATCCAGCCGTCCCCCAAGGGAAGGCGGGCACGGAGGCGGCGAAGCCCCATTGCATCGGGGTGGAAGGAGACCTCCTTGCCCCCTTTGCCGATATGGATCCCGAGAAGATTCTCGATCAAAAAGGCCAGAACCCCCGAGGACCAGCCGTGGCAAAGGGAATGGCGGAAGCCCGTGTAGCAGTGCTTTCCGAAATCTCCGTGAATATCCCTCTCCCCTTCCTTCGGAAGACGGTCGATGGGAGCGGTTCCGTCGAGCCAAGACAGATCAAAATCCTCCCAAAAGGTGGTGGCGCCGCGGGAGAGCATCCCCCCGTAATACTCCTTCAAAATCGAAAGCCCCTCCTTCCCCCCGCGAAGGGCTGAGGCCGTAAGGACGTAATAGGCCATAAAGGTGGAAAGCCCGCGGGAGCGTCCCATTTCCAAAAACACGGCATCCCCTTCCCCTCTTCGTCCCGCGAGGATCTGAAAGGCGCGAACGGGCTTTTGGATGCTATCCCGATTCGGCCAATCCCCCAAGGCGGAGACAAGGAATCGGGCATCGGCATTCTCCTCAAGCTCAAGCCAGCGACGGGCTGCCAAAAGGAAGAGCGAGGCGACCCCGATGACGGCCTCAGGATGGCCGTGAGTCGACCAATCGAGAAAATACCGCATCTTGTTTTCCTCGGGCAAGCCAAGCTCCCCACGGTCACTGACGGCGGAGCGCATCAGGGAAAGGATCCCGTGGGCATAGTCCCGACAATCCTCGAAAAAGCCTTCATCCCCCGTTATGGTAAGGTATTCGGCAAGATTGATGATCCACCAAGCGGAATAGGAGGGAATGTTGTTGATCCACTCCGTGGTGGGGGTATAGTCCCGAAAGAGGGCAAGAGAGGCTCGGACGTGCGGCATATTGCCAAACCAATAAAGACCCGTCAGGATCTCCGGATGCAGATCCCCGCACCACACGAGACGGTCACGCTTGATCCCGTCCCAAAGAAAGCCGTTCTGATAGCAAAGGCTGAGAGTATAGGCGGCGGTATTCACGATCCGATCCAGCAGCGGATCATCCGTTTCAATGGAGCCTGACCGAGGAAGGGGTGCAGACACGGACTCGGCCAAAACATCCTGAATCTTAACCTCCACATCCTCCAGAAGCTCCAAATGCAGAAAACGAAAGCCCGTATCCCCAAGGGGGGTATCGCTCATTTTTCCGAGGGTCACCTCGAATTGCCTTGCGGCGTGGTCGTTGCCTGCGTTCTTCTCTCCAATGCGGGAGAGAGCCTCGGTGACGGATTCCCCAAAGGTGATGCGAAAGCGCGCAGGGGTCTTCGCCTTGCAAACGAGGATCCGCACGCCGCCGCGCATCTCTCTGCCAAAGTCCAGAAGGACGTGAGAGCCCGCACCCTTCCAGACGGAGGAAAGGTCGGGTCTGCGATACAGGACGGCAGAGGGCTTTTTTTCCAGAAGGCGCTCGACGCCCTCCATCCCCTCCGAAAGAAGGATTTCGGTGGGCAGAAGACTTCTTCTCACCTCCTGCTTCGGGGATTCGTCAGTGTAAAACGTCATAGAAAACTCCTTTATTCGAGCCAGACCGAGCGGGTCGTGCCGTCGAAGGCACCCCCCGTGAGGGTCTGAAGAGAAATACGGGAAAACAGAACGTGATTGTCGCGGGAGTGAAGGAGGCCGATCACGGGCTCTTCCTCCTCGATCACGCAAAGGTCGCTGTAGCCCGGCATCGCATCCCCCGGCATCAGTGCGAAGCGCTCGGAAAAGCTCCTTCCCCCGTCGCGGCTGAGAAGGATCTCCAGATCCCGACGCGCAGTGGGATGGGAGACTCGGGAAAGAAGAACAAGATCCTCATACTCCACCTTTGCAGAAAGAGAAGTAAGTCCCAAATCACAGCATCGCGCCTCGGGGAGCACCGCGGAACTGACGGGATCCCAATGGACTCCGTCACGGGAAAAGGAGAAGGCAGGAAGGGACGAACGGGTACGCATAGCCCAAAAAACTCCCTCCGCAGTTTCGGCAAGGCGAGACTCGTTGGAGAGAAGCTCCTTTCCGTAAAGGGGAGAATTCTGCCAGGTTTTGCCGTGGTCGTCGCTGTAAAGGACGGAGGCGCAGTATCCTCGCTCCTCTGAGGGGGCAGTACGGTTGGCACTGCGATGCCAAAACTGCATCAAAAGTCGTCCCTGAAAGGGGCCGCGCTTCAAAGCAATGCCGTGACCCGGTCCCGAAAGGTGAAAGGGCAAATGGTTCGAGGCCTCTCCCAAAAGAGGCGTAATGCAAACGGGTGCTGACCAGGAGGAGCCGAGATCGTCGCTGAAGACGTAGTAATTCTCTGTTTTTACATTTTTTTGATTGTCGGTGAAAAAGAGAAAAAGACGACCCGTCTGACGATCGAAAAGCGGGCAAGGATTGGCCCAGCAATGCACGCCGTCCGCGGAAAGAAGACACCGTTCCTCGGGAAAGCTTCTCCCTCCGTCGAGGCTTTTTTTCATCAGGATATCGTGGGGGCAAGCGGCGTCGGAACCATCCTCTTTTCTGCCCTCGGAAAAAACGAGCACGGCAGAATCGGCCACCACGGCGGAAAACACGTGGAAAATGGAATAATCGCGTTCTCCGTAGCGCCAAAGCTCAGCTTCCGTATATACCCATTTTGACATAAAGGCTCCTTTAGAGATCGGCTCCCTGCTCTTTTAATACCGAGCGGAGAAGTGTTGTATTCAAGGCGTGAACAGGGGTTCCCTCCCGCACCGAAAGCGCCGCGGCGGTGCCTGCGGCGTGACCCAGCGCCATCGCAGTTGCCTGCACGCGAATCGAGGCGAAGCTGGGTCGATCCGCAGAGATGCATCGCCCTGCCACGATGACGTTATCCACCGAAGAAGAGATCATGGAGCGGTACGGAACGTAGCCTGCCCGGGACAAAAAGCGTACGTCCTGCTTGGAATCCCGCGCACGGTGCATATCTACGGGGTGGGCACCTCTTGCCACGGAATCCTCAAAATGCAAGGCCCCAACGTACTCCTCCTCGGTGAGAACGTGATCCCCGAGAATGCGACGGGACTCGCGGAAGCCCGTTTGGGTGGCACCCTGCACAAGATAGGAGTCAGAGAAGGCGGGGACGTATCGCTTTAAAAGTGCAAAAAGGCGGAAAGCATCCTCCCGCAGTCGGCACTCGGTCTCGGTGACGCTGGCCGCATCCACCGCGTTGGCGGCGGCGCGGGTAATGTTGACATTGACAATGCCTGCCTCGTCCAAAAGAACGGTGCAGAACCAAGGGCCTCCGAAATTGGGGATCTCTTCCCTGTCTCCCAAGGCCTCGAAAATCTCACGAACGCTGACCATCTGGAATTTTGCTCCCGGGGTACGGGGATGGACTCCCGTGACCTGATCCAGCTTCACTCCGCCGAGACGGAAGCCAAGGGAGGCGGGCTGAAGGCCGTCCCGATCGGGCATTTCCTGCATCGGAAAGCCGCAAAGGGCCGCAAGATCCGCATCTCCCGTAGCGTCCACAAAGACGTCGGCATCAATGGCAAGGGCTCCGCTTTTATTCTGAATGACAGCGTATTTTACCCGTTTTCCGTCGCAGACCGCATCGGAAAGGTAGGAATGGAGAAAGAGGGCGACCCCCGCCTCCAGCACCATACGCTGGGCCAAGAGCTTATACCGCTCCACATCCACGGGAACGTTTCCGTTTTCGTAGTCGGACACGGCACCGCCCAAGGCCTCAAGCCGTTCCACAAACTCCCACGGGATACCCCCGATGACCCGTACCGAATCACGCTTGAAGGTGCTGATGGGATTGACCAGAGACGCGGTGGCGGCACCGCCGAGAAAGCCGTAGCGCTCCACGAGGGCGGTCTTGGCACCGCTCCGGGCGGCGGCGATGGCGGCAATAAAGCCGGCAGGGCCTCCCCCGCAAACAAGGACGTCAAAATGCTCCGATATCGGTACTTGTCTTCTGATCTCAACGGTTTTCACGGCATCCCATTCCTTTCCAGGCATTCTTGCCCTTATGATCCCGTTCATTATAGCATACGACGTCCCTTGATGCAAGAAAAAAGAGGCGTTTCGCCTCTTTTTTCATTTTCTTTTTTCCACAAAAAAGCCGTATCGGGATAAAACCGTTCCCTCGTCCGACGCTACTTTCCCAAAGGAGACCAGCTCGGTGCCGCTCACGTCTACGGCGATGGGATCGCCGAGATTGAAGGTTGCAAGGATGCACGTCCCTTCAAGGGCTCTTTCGATCCGAACCACACCGCGACCGTCGGCTTCGACCCGAAGACCGCCTCTTTGCAAGGTCCTTTCTCCCTCACGCAGAGCGCCAAGGGAGGCAAAAAAGGACAAAAGATCGTTTTCCTCGGCTCTCGACCAGTCGAAAAAGCTGCGGCAGAAGGGATCCTCCCAGCCCTCGGTACCGATCTCGTCTCCGTAATAAATACAGGGCATTCCCGGGAGCATAAACTGAAGCGCCGTGGCACAGCGCAGCCTCAGATGCGCGATCCTGCGATCCTCATCGGACATCCGAAAGCGCGCCCGAAGATGCTTTTCAGCGGGGGGCGGTGTCGGGGAAAGGTAGGATAGGACACGGGGTGTATCGTGAGTGGATAGCATATTCATCAGGGTATGGAGGACGGCCGGAGGGTAATTTTCCGCAAGATCCATTACCGTGTGACAAAAGGCCGTACCCATATCCCGTCCGCTGACAAGATCCAAAATGGCTTTGCGGAAGGGATAATTCATCACGGAATCCAGCTCTCCGTCGGTAAAATAGCGTCTTCGCTCGGAGTAGCTGCACTTGTTGGAGGCGTCCTCCCAAACCTCTCCGATCAAAAGCGCATCGGGCTTAAGCGCCTTCAGTCTGTTCCTCAGACGGAGAATGAAGGCGTCGGGCAATTCATCCGCCACATCGAGACGAAAGCCGTCCGCTCCCAAGCGGAGCCAATGGGCAATGACGCTGTCCTCGGAGTCTATGACGTAGTCCAGATACGAGGGATCCATTTCCCTGACGCAGGGAAGTGTCTTGATCCCCCACCAGGAGGTATAGGTGCCATCGGGCTTGAAATCGAACCAAGAGCGATAGGGAGAGTCCAAATGGTAGAGCGCGCCGTTTCCGTAACGCTCCATCGCGTCAAAGTAGAGACTGTCGCTTCCCGTATGGGAAAACACCCCGTCCAAAATGACGCGCATTCCGAGGGCGTGCGCCGAATCGCAAAGGCGCACAAAATCCTCCTCGGTACCGAGAAGCTCATCGATCTTTTTATAATCAGCAGTGTCGTAGCGGTGGTTGGAATAGGCCTTAAAGATGGGATTCAGGTAGATCACCCGTACCCCGAGGCGATGCAGATAGGGCAGCTTTTCCCGAATCCCCGCAAGATTGCCTCCGAAGAAGTCGCAGTTTTGCACCTCCCCCGTTTCATCCGGAAGATAATCGGGCAATTCAGCAAAAGAAGCATGGAGCCTATAGGGGCCGAGCTTCCCCGTGGCGTCAACGCTTCCCTCCCGATAAAAACGGTCCGGAAAAATCTGATACATCACACGGCCCGCGTAAAAATCGGGGGGAGAAAAGGAAGCGGGAATGCAGGAGATCTGCCAGAGATCCCCTGCTTCCATATTGGTCTGATCAAAGCCCTCTCGGTAAAGGGAAAAGCATTCATTTTCGGTGGTAATGCGAAAATAGTAGAAGAAGAGCCCCGGAAAAGGCAGAGCAAAGGACACCCGAAAGGCTTCGTAGCCCTCGCTTATCTCCCCTCTTGTCATAGAAAAGGATGCGTACTCCACCCCATTCTCCCGATTGATACAAAGGCTGACCCCGAGGGTTTTACAGGAGACGGGGATGCGAAGGGCAAGGTCACAACGCTCTCCCGGAGTAAGGGTGCCGAAGGGGGTCTTATACCAAGAGGATTTGCTGTCGTAAAGGATCCGCATTATTTCATCTTCCAGATGTTTTTCGCATACTCCAAAACAGCTCTGTCCGCAGAGAAAACACCCGCCTTGGCAATATTGACAAGGCTCATCTGAAGGAAGGACTTTTTATCGGCATACTTCATGCCCACGTCACGCTGAGCACGGGCATAGTCACCGAAGTCCGCAAGGGTCATATACTGATCCGCAACGCCGTAGCGTGACGTGAGAAGCGAGGCGGCGATGGCGTCAAAGCGCTTGCCGAGAACACCCGAGGTGAGCATATCGATAACGGCACCGAGCTCGGGATCTGCAGAGACGAATTCCTGAGGATCGTACCCTCTCTGCCAGAGCGCACCCACCTCGTCCACGTTCATACCGAAGAGGAACATATTTTCACGACCAACCTGCTCGCAGATCTCTACGTTGGCACCGTCGAGGGTTCCGAGAGTAACGGCACCGTTGATCATCAGCTTCATATTACCCGTACCGGAGGCCTCCTTGCCTGCGATCGAGATCTGCTGGGAGATCTCGGCGGCGGGAATGATGATCTCCGCAAGGGAGACCTTATAGTCCTCCACGAAGACGACCTTGAGCTTGTCGTGGGTAACAGGATCGGAATTGAGAAGCTCCGAGACGGCAGAGATCAGGCTGATGATTTGCTTTGCCATATCGTAGCCTGCGCTGGCCTTTGCCGCAAAGACAAAGGTTCTGGGGGTGAACTCCTCGTTGGGGTGGTTTTTGATATAGCGGTACATATAAAGGATCTGCAAAACGTTAAGAAGCTGACGCTTGTACTCGTGCAGACGCTTGATCTGTACGTCAAAGAGAGAATTGGGATCCACGTTGACGCCGTTTTTGTCCGCAATGTAGGCGGCCAGACGACGCTTGTTTTCCAGCTTGATGCGATCCAGCGCCTCCAAAACGGCGCTGTCGTCGCGATAGGCTAAAAGCTTTTCCAATGCCTTGGCATCCTTCAGATAGTCCTTGCCGATGGTCTCATTCAAGAAGGAGGTAAGTGCAGGGTTGGATTGGCAGAGCCAGCGGCGATATGCAATGCCGTTGGTGACGTTGCAGAAGCGGGAGGGCTCCATTACGTAGTAATCTCTGAAAATGCTGTCGGTCAGGATCTGAGAATGGAGCTTGGACACACCGTTGATGGTATGGCAGCAGGCAAGACAGAGATTGGCCATTCTGACCTCTCCGTCACCGATGACGGCCATATAACGGATTTTTGCTTCATCTCCGGGGTAAAAGGCCCGAAGGATGGCGTTGTTGCGACGGTCGATCTCCTTGACGATGGCATATACTCTGGGGAGTTGCTCCTCGAAGAGCCACTCACTCCAGCGCTCCAGCGCCTCACTCATTACGGTGTGATTGGTGTAGGAAAGAGTCTTTTGACAGATGGCCCAAGCCTCGTCCCAACCGTAGCCGTGCTCGTCCATCAAAAGACGCATCAGCTCCGGTACGCAAAGGGCAGGATGGGTATCGTTGATGTGAATGGCAACGTAGTCGGAAAGGGTATCCAGCGTGCCGTACTCCTTCAGGTGTGAGGCGATGATGCTTTGGAGGGAGGCAGAAACCAGCAGGTACTGCTGCTTTAAGCGAAGACGCTTGCCCTCCACGTGGTTATCTGCAGGATAGAGCACCTTGGAGATGACCTCTGCCATGGTATTCTGCTCCAGAGAGCGGACGTATTCACCGCGAGAGAAGGCGGACATATCGAAGCTGGGAAGCTTGGCGCTCCAAAGGACCAGCTTATTGACGGCCTTGCACTTGTAGCCCGAGATATACATATCGTAGGGCACGGCCATCACGGACTGGTAACCTGTCTGGGCGGTGCGGAACTTACCGTTGTCGTACCATTCGGCAACCTTGCCGCCGAACTTGATCTCGTAGCTCTCATCGTTTCGGGGCTGAAGCCAGACCTCTCCCCTCTCCAGCCAGTTGTCGGGAAACTCTGTCTGCCAGCCGTCGATGATCTTCTGCTTGAAGATGCCGAACTC
>JAFVYT010000090.1 GCA_017508505.1 Clostridia bacterium | reverse complement strand
GACTGCACGATGTTGGCCTTGACCTCGGGGAGCTGAACCTCGGCCTCACCGAGAAATTCCTTGAAGGTGAAGGGGATATAGCCGTCCAGGAAAAGACGCTTGAAGGTGACCTTGACGTCTACGCCGCCCTGCACGAAGTAGTGATCTCCGTCGGGGGTCGCGTGGGCGTGGTGTCTGGAGTAGCCGGAGGTAAAGCAACCCTGGTCGCAGTAGAGCATCCAGCTCTTTTCACCGTTGATGGTGCCGTCCTCGTTTCTGACCACGGTGGCATTGGAGCCGGCCAGACGGATGTGTCCGTTGCAGAGCAAGCCGTCTGCAGGCTGGATCAAGGCGTAGGACTCGTACATAGTCTGCTCACCGTTTTCCTGACAAACGGTCTTTGGTGTGTAATAGCCGGGGAGCTTTCTCTTCGACTGGAAGCGGCGGAAGTTCTTCGGATAGGTATAGGGGCCTACGTTGACGTAGCCGTTTCCTTGGGTCATTTCTCCCGTATAGGCCAGACGAGCAGAGGAGATGCATCTTGCCCAGGAGGTGCTGGCACCGCCGGAGCAGGCATTGCCGAAGATTCTCACGTGGTGCTTCTTGAACTCGGTCATATCCACCTCGCCGGTCTCGGGATCGAAGAACTCGAGGAAGCGGTAAAGGCTGCCGGAGCCCACGGTGATGTAGGGAACGCCGCCGTAGAGATGGCCCTTTTCAAGGGTGCATTCGTGCTTCTTGCTTTCTACAATGTATTCGTGATCGTCGGAGGGCATCCACTGGAAGGAGAGCTGCAGCTTCATAAAGTCCAGACAGATCTTGCGGAGCTCCTCCGGCTTCATCCCGGGCTTTGCCAACGGGATGGCCGCCAGTGCCTCGGGCATCGAGGTGTCGTAGACCTTCGTGGCACACTTGCCGGGCATCAGGCGTGCGGCATAGGCGCGCTCCTTCTTGCCGTTCCAAAGCTGCGCCATAATGACAAGGCTGTTTTCGCCGCTCGCCTCAAAGGGCTTAAGCTCATCCAGCGGGATGTGGTCGGCAAGCGCCATCTCGTAAAGGTCGAGCTCAGCGGGGGTGGTGGCTCTTCTTCTGCAAACGTGCTTGTAAAGGACGTTGCCCTCGGGATCGGTCACCTCGGTGAACAGATCGGAGACAGGGTAGTTGGAGCGAATCTCCACCTTCTTGAGCTCCTCTACGGAAAGGGCGGCCTGGGTGATGTTGGCATTGATCTTTGCCTTCTTCACGTCGGCCTCACCGAGAAACTCCTTGAAGGTAAAGGGGATATAACCGTCGCGGAAGAGATTGGCAAAGCTCTCTTTGACGTCTACACCGCCGTGCACGCGATAAAAATCACCCTCCTCGGTGTAGCGGTCGTGGTACCAAGCACTTTCATACAGAACCTGATCACAATAGAGAACAAAGCTTCTTTCTCCGTCGATGGTACCGTCGTTTTTGCGGATTACCGTGGGAACGGAGGCGCACATACGGATGTGTCCGCTGTTTAGGATGCCGTCAGCGGGCAGCATTTTGGCGTAGGACTCGTACATGGTCTGCATACCGTTTTCGAGGCAAACGTGTTTGGGTGTGTATTTGATCTCCGGATTGATGTCCGTGCCGCGGATGGGACGGATGAACTTCTTCAGCTCCTTGGAGTATTTGTAGGGGCCTACGTTGACAAAGCCGTTTTTCTGGGTCATGTCAAAGGTAAAGCCGAGCCTTGCGGAGGAGATACAACGGCTCCAAGCGCAGGTTGCGGCACCGGAGCAGGCGATCCCCACGATCTCCTTGTGCTGCTTCAAATCGCTCAGATCCACAGAGCCGGTTTCGGGATCGTAGTACTCTGCAAAGCGGTATACGTTGCCCGTACCGATGTTGACGTAGGGCATACCGCCGTGTAAGGAGCCCTTCTTCAGATCCACCGGGTGGTTTCTGGACTCGATCACGTAGTGGTAGTCCTCACCGGGCAACCACTGGAAGGAGAGCTGAAGTCTCATGAAATCCAGACAGATCGTACGAAGCTCTTCGGGGCGCATCCCGGGCTTTGCCACGGGAATTGCCTCCAGCTGCGACAGCAAGTCGGGATGCGGAGCCTTCTCGTAAATTTTTTCTTCACTGTTACTCATAATATTCTCCCTTTCTTTAAAATCTTTAATTGGAAGTTGTGAAGCTTGATACGGCACCTTACCATACCAAGACCATTGTGACACAAGAGAGCCGTTTTGTCTAGAGGGTATTTGTTAATTTTCACTTAATTTGCAGGCACTTTTCCAAGAAAAAACAGAGGAATGGCAAAAGTCCTCTGTTTTTTCCTTCTTTTGTTTTCTTATTCCGCAAAGTCACATTCGTAGAAGAGTGTTTTTTCACCGGTGGAGAGCTGTGCGTAAAAGCGCATTGAAACCGCCTTACCCTTGAGCTGGCTGAAGGCGGCGGTGGGAAGCACGTTCTTCAGTGCAAACTTCTTCAGGTAGTGCTTGGGCTGACGGTAGGCGTAGTTGAGAAGCACGTTTCCGTCCTTGTCCAAAATCTCGCAGTAGGCGTCGGTGATGATGTAGTTGGAGGTGACGGTTACCCCCAGCAGCTCCTTGGTGGAAAGATTCTGTCCCGTAAGGCTCATTGTGACCTCGCTCTTTTCCACAGGGTCGGTGCCGAGCCACTCTGCAAAGGTGAAGGGGATATAACTCTTAACAAGCTCCTTGAAGCTTGCCTTGAAGTTGTCGTTCCCCTGGATCTGGTACTGCGCACCGTCTGCCTGGGTACGGGTGTGAGTGGCACCGCTGTTGTAGCAGCCCTGCTCTACGAAGATGCAATAGCTTTCCTCCCCATTGATGGTGCCGTCCGCGTTTCTCACCACCACCGCCGCCTCCTTGGCTATTCTCACGTGTCCGCCGCTGACGATGCCGTCAGCAGGCTTTAAAAGGGCAAAGGATTCGTACATCGTTTGGGTGTCGTTCAGAGCGATGATGTCCTTGACGTCGAGCTTGTCGGGGTTGCCGCCCTCGGCGTTGCTTCCCCAAACGCCTGCCTCGTAATTGGTCTTGTAGGGGCCGAGAGGCAAAAAGCCCGCCTTCGGGGTGTGACCGGAGGTATAGGAGAGGGAAGCGGAGTTGATGACTCTGCCCCAGGCAAGTCCCGCAGAGGAGGAGCAGGCATTTCCCGCAAGGGATTCGTTCTTCTCCAGACCGGATACGTCCCAGGTACCGGTCTTTTCATCGTACTGATCCAGCACGCGGTAAAGGCTGCAGGAGCCGAGGTTGACGTAGGGGATGCCGCCGTAAAGCCCGCCCACCTTGTAGTGGACCTTGTGGTCGTTGGAGTCAACGGCGTATTTTACGGCCTTTTTCGGAGTCCAGGTAAAGCTGACCTGCAGGGCAAAGAAGTCCACGCAGATCTGTCTCAGCTCGTCGATGGACATCGAGGAGTTGGCGATCGGAATTGCCTCCAGCCTTTCACGGGTCAGGGGGTCGTTTACGGGAATGTGAGGGAGGATCTCATCGGATTCCTTCGTTTCCTGTTCCTCCTCCGCTTTGGTCTCCTTTTCCGATGCGAAAGTCTTGTCGGCTTCCGTTTCGGCAGGTGCGGCGGTTTCGGTCGCAGGCTCTCCTCCTCCGCAGGCCGCAAGGGGAAGCACCGTAAGGATCGCAAGGATCAGCGCAATCAATCGTTTCATCTTTTTTCTCCTTTGAGCTTGTGATCGTTTTGTATTTAATAGGCGTCGTTTAAAAAGCGTCCTTCATAAAAGACGATTTTTTCTCCCGTGGAGAGCCGGGCGGAAAGACGTATCGTTTCCGCCTTCCCCTCGTACTGAGCGAAAACGGAGGTGGGGAGCAGATTTTTGAGGGGGAATTTCTTGATGCAGTGTCTCGGCTGACGGAGGACGTAGCAAAAGATCTCGTTGCCGTCCCGATCCAGAAGCACACAGTATGCGTCCGTGACGATGTAGTTGGACGTTACGGTCACTCCCGTCAGCGCCGCGACGGTCAGATCCTTCTCCTCAAGGCTCATTTTGACCTCGCTCTTTTCCACCGGGTCGGTGCCGAGAAATTCTGCAAAGGTAAAGGGAAGATATCCCTTCACGAGCTCCCGGAAGCTTACCTTGAGATTGTCGTTTCCTTGGATCTGATAGCTTGCGCCGTCCGCTTGGGTACGGGTATGAGCGGCATCGCTGTTGTAGCAGCCCTGCTCTACGAAGATGCAGTAGCTTTCCTCCCCGTTGATGGTGCCGTCCTCGTTTCGTACCACCACCGCTGCCTCTCTTGCCATTCTCACGTGGCCGCCGCTGACGATGCCGTCTGCGGGCTTTAAAAGAGCGTAGGATTCGTACATGGTCTGGGTGTCGTTCAGGGCAAGGATGTCCTTGACGTCGATCAGCTTCGGATTGTCGTTTTCAGAATTGGTTCCGAAGGTGCTGATCTCGTAATTGCTTTCGTACGGACCGAGGGGCAAAAAGCCTGCTTTCGGGGTGTATCCGGAGGTGTAGAAGAGGGTAGAGGAGTTGACGACTCTGCCCCAGGCAAGTCCCGCGGAGGAGGAGCAGGCATTCCCCATCAGGGCCGGCTTCTTTTCCAAAAGGGAGACGTCCCAGACTCCCGTTTTTTCGTCATACTGCTCCAGCACGCGGTAGAGACTGCAGGAGCCGAGATTGACGTAGGGGATGCCGCCGTAAAGACCGCCTACCCTGTATTGCACCGGATGCCCGTTGGAGTCCACCGTATATTGTACCGCACTCTTCGGGGTCCAGGTGAAGGTCACCTGAAGGATGAAGAAGTCTACGCAGATCTGTCTCAGCTCGTCGATGGACATCGATGCGTTGGCGATCGGAATCGCCTCCAGCCTTTCGCGGGTCAGGGGGTCGTTTACGGGAATGTGAGGGAGGATCTCCTCGAGTGTTGCTTTCTCCTCTTGCTTTTCCTTTGTCTCTTCCTTGGTTTTGCTTTGGGGCAAGGGCGGGGCAGCTGTTGCTTCGGCACGATCCGCCGTCGCGGTCGATGCCTCCTCGGTGCCGCAGGCTACCAAGGAAAGAAGGCTTACCATCGCAAGAATCAAGGCGATCAATCGTTTCATCTTTGTTTCTTTCTTATTGCTTTCATTCAATGGCTTTTCCCTCGTAAAAGACGATTCTTTCTCCCGTGGTGATCTGTGCGGAGAGCTCTATGCGATAGCCCTTGTTTCCATACTGCTTGATAACTGCCTGAGGAATCAGCGCCACCATAGGGAATTCTCTGAGATAATGCTTGATCTGACGGTGTGCATAACGCACAAGCTCCGTTCCGTTTTCGTCGCGGATTACGCAGTAGGCATCCGTGATGACGTAATTGGATGTAACGTTCCCTTTGGTAAGGGTCGACATTCTCAGATCCGTTTCATCCCTGCCGATCACCGCTCCCCCGATCTCCAAGGTTACCTCTCCCGGCTCCACGGGGTCGGTGCCGAGAAACTCGGCGAAGGTGAAGGGGAGGTAGTGATCCTTGAGCAGCTGGGCAAAGCTTGCCTTGTAGTTGTCGTTTCCTTGGATCTGGTACACCGTGCCGTCCGCTTGGGTACGGGTATGGTGTGGCCCGTCACAGTAGCATCCCTGCTCTATGAAGATGCAGTAGCTTTCCTCCGGGTCGATGGTGTCGTCCGCGTTTCTCACCACCACCGCCGCCTCCTTTGCCATTCTCACGTGGCCGGGATTGACGATGCCGTCTGCGGGCAAAAGGAGTGCATAGGATTCATACATGGTCTGAGGGTCGTTTTGTGCGATGATGTCGTCCGTATCAATCGCCCCGGGATTCGATTCGGGAGCGGTGACGCCGAATGCGTAAATGAACGGATTGGAAACGTAATCACCCAGCGGGATAAAGCCGTTTTTTGGCGTGTGAGACTCCGTATAGGCGATCATGGCGGAATTGACCACTCGCCCCCAAGCGTAGCCCGCAGATCCCGAGCAAGCATTGCCGACCAGATTCTGATTGTGTGCAAGCCCCGAAACGTCGTACACCCCCGTTGCTTCGTCGTAATAGTCCATGGTGCGGTACAGATTCCCCGAGCCGATCAAGACGTAGGGGATCCCTGCGTAAAGCCCGCCCTTTTGATAGGTTACGGGATGTAAAAACTTTTGTACCACGTATTTTGCGGTCGATTTGGGAGTCCAGGTGAAGCTGACCTCCAGCGCAAAGAATTCCACGCAGATCCGGCGCAACTCCTCTGTGGACATCGAGGCGTCCGCAACGGGGATTGAATGAATCCGATCGGGAGTCAAGGGCTCCAAAACGGTCACGGGAGGTGCGATCTCCTCCTCGGTCTCAGTCGTTTTTTTCCATTCTTCGGGATTTACAATGGAAGGCGAGGTGATGGGATTGCGAATCTCACCTGCCGCCTTGCGCTCCGTTGCGGCGGGGGCCTCCGTATTTTGGCAGGAGAAGAGAGGAAGGAGCGTCAGCAGTGTGAACAGAAAAGCAACGATTCGTTTCATTGGTTTCTCCTGATATGTAAAAACGTTGATGATTTCTTTATCATTATGACATACAAAACGTTTCTATTCTATGTATATTTTGTTAACAATAGCCAAATTAAGGGAGATGAATAAAAAAGACAGAGCAGATTTTTGTCCTTTCTCTGTCTTTTTCTTTTCGCTTTTGATTTAACCCTTGATCAAGGCACCCGAGTAAAATACGGGTCTTTCCCCGGTGGAAAGCTGAGCCTGAAATTCAATGGTGCAATTTTGATCGTAATATTTTTCCAGTGCCGCGGCAGGAATGACGGAGGACAGATTGAAGCTTTTCAAAAAATGATCCTCCTGACGGAATGCATAGAATAAAACGATTTTTCCTTCTGCATCGCGGATGTTGCAATAGGCGTCGGTGATGATGTAATTGGAGGTGGCAGTTCCTGTCATCAGCTCTGTTACGGTAATGTCCGTTCCGGAAAGATTCAAGGAGACCTCACTCTTTTCCACGGGATCGGTTCCGAGAAATTCAGCGAAGGTGAAGGGAAGGTATTTTTTGACCAATTCCTCAAAGCTTACCTTCAGGTTGTCATTGCCCTGGATTTGGTATTTGCTTCCGTCCTCCTGGTATCTGGTGTGAAGAGCGGAAGAGCAGTAACAGCCCTGCTCTACGAAAATGCAGTAGCTCTCCTTTCCGTTGATGGTACCGTCCGCATTGTAAACCACAACGGCGGACTCTTTTACCATTCTCACGTGACCGCCGCTGATGATGCCGTCTGCGGGCTGCAGAAGGGCGTAGGACTGATACATAGTCTGAACGTCGTTTGCTGCGATGACGTCTTCCACGTCGATTCCGTGCTCGTTGTTGTCAAATCGCTCGATTTCATAGTTTGCGGTGTAAGGTCCCAAGGGCAAAAAGCCGAGCTTCGGTGTGTGCCCCGAGGTGTACCCCAATTCGGCTGAGTTGATGACTCTGCCCCAGGCGACTCCGGCAGAGCTGGAGCAGGAGTTACCCAGCAGCTTCTTGCTTCTTTCCAGCATGGAAACATCAAAGATTCCGGTTTCGGAATCATAGTAATCCATCACACGGTATAGGTTGCCGGAGCCGGCATTCACGTAAGGGATCCCTGCGTAAAGGCCGCCCTTTTTGTAGGTTACGGGATGGTTGAAGTTGGTGACGATGTAATGAACGGCTTTCTTGGGGGTCCAGGTGAAGGTAACCTGCAAGCAGAAGAAATCGATGCAAAGCTGTCTCAATTCCGCAATGGACATCGAGCTGTTGGCGATGGGAAGCGCGTTGATTTTGTCCCAGGTTAGGGGGTCGTTTACGGAAAGGGGAGGGACGATCTCATTGGGGTTTGCTTTGGTTTCCTCCTCTTCGGATTCCTCCTTGGGAGCGGTTTGAGCTTGAACCGTTTCGACCTGCTCGGTCTCGGCGGGGGCTTCCGTATTTTGGCAGGAGAAGAGAGGAAGGAGCGTCAGCAGGATCAGTAAATAGGCAACGGCTCGTTTCATAACGTGTCTCCCTTTCAATAAGAATGGCAGTATACTTTTCTTACATTATGTCATACAAACCGTTTTATTTCAATGCATATTTTGTTAACAATGGACAATTTTCGGCTTGTGACAAAGAAAAAAAGACAGAGGAAGTCTTTTGTCCTTCCTCTGTCTATCTTTTGATTGATTTATTTTTCGGATCAGCCTTTGATCAGGGGGCCGGAATAAACCACGGGTCTTTCCCCGGTGGAAAGCTGTGCGTGAATCTCGATGGTGCAGTTCTGATCGTAGAATTTACTCAGAGCGGAGGTGGGCACCACGGAGGATACCTGGCAGCTCTTCAGGTAGTGCTTGGGCTGACGGAATGCATAATTGAATACGACGCTTCCGCTTGCGTCCTTGACCACGCAGAAGGCATCGGTGATGATGTAGTTGCTGGAAAGCTCCGCCTTGATCAGCTGAGCCACGGTCAGGTTGGAGCCGTCGTTTGAGATTTTGGTCTCGCTCTTCTCCACGGGATCGGTACCGAGCCATTCCGCAAAGGTGAAGGGGAGGTAGCCGTTGCCGCCCTTATTCCAAAGAGAAGCAAAGGTGAATTTGCCGTAGTCGTTGCCCTGGATCTGATAGGTCGCACCGTCTGCCTGGGTACGGGTGTGAGTGGGGCCGGAGCAGTAAGCACCCTGCTCCACGAAGATGACGTAGCTTTCCTCTCCGTTGATGGTGCCGTCCGCATTTCTGACCACCACCGCAGGCTCCTTGGCCATACGGACGTGACCGCCGCTGACGACGCCGTCGGCAGGCTGCAGAAGGGCGTAGGATTCGTACATGGTCTGCATATCGTTGAGCTTTAAGATGTCCTTGACGTCCACCTTCTGTTCATTGGTGCCCCAGGTGCCGACCTCATAATTGGTCTTGTAGGGGCCGAGAGGCAAAAAGCCCGCCTTCGGGGTGTGACCGGAGGTATAGGAGAGGGAAGCGGAGTTGATGACCCTGCCCCAGGCAAGTCCCGCGGAGGAGGAGCAGGCGTTTCCTGCCAGCTTCTCGTTCCTCTGAAGCAGAGCGCAGTCGTATACACCGGTTTCGGAATCGTAAAGGTCCATAACACGGTAAAGATTATTGGAACCGAGGTTCACGTAGGGGATGCCGCCGTAAAGGTGACCGGTCAGGTATTTCACGGGCTCGTTGAAGCTGTCGATGACGTAGTAGGTGTTGGACTTGGGCGTCCAGGCAAAGGATACCTGCAGGGAGAAAAAGTCAACGCAGATCTGTCTCAATTCCGCAATGGACATAGAGGAGTTGGCAATGGGAATGGCGTTGATTTTGTCCCAGGTTAAGGGATCGGACACGTTATGAGGGGGCAAAACGGGGTCATTCTGTTCCGTTTTCTTTTCCTCCTCCGACTCTTCCTCCTCCGCAGAGGGGTCGCTCATCGGAGCGGTCTCGACGGGCGAGGCTTTGCCTTGCTCCTCGGTGGCGGTCTGTGCGGTCTTGCCGCCGCAGGCGATGAGCGGAAGCACCGCCAAAATGCAAAGGATCAGTGCAAGGATTCGTTTCATATCGGGTTCTCCTTTAGGAACGATTTTGATCAGGATACAATCTATTTTACCACAGTGTTTTCTGTTTGGCTATAGACAAAATCGCAAAAAAACGCCGCTGCTTTTCGCTGTTTTTCACGAAAAAAAGGAAGCACTCGAAAGAGTGCTTCCCGTCTGACGGCTCAGGCCGTCAGGATTCCCTTGAAGGAAACGATCTTTTCGCCGTTGGAAAGCTGGCAGGAAATGGTGATGGTATGCTCTCCGTCGGTAAAGCGGCTTGCGATGGAATCTGCAAAAATGTTCTGCAGCTCCCAGGTATAGGTGAAGTGATTCTTGGCTCTCTGAATGTTGTTGAATACGACCTTTCCGTCCTTGTCAGTGATGAGGAAGAAAATGTCGGAAATGGCGTAGTTAGCCCTCATCGTGGAGGCCTTAATCTCGGAAACGGAGGCACGGTCACCGGTCAGACCGAGGTCTGCCACACCGTCCTCCACGGGGTCGGTACCGAGGAATTCGGCAAAGGTATGGGGCAGATATCCGCCGGCGTACAGCTCGGCGAAGGACATCTTGACCT
>JAFVYT010000089.1 GCA_017508505.1 Clostridia bacterium | reverse complement strand
GGCTCAATTCCGCCACCCTGCAGACGGCGGTTACCCTTTCGGGGGATGCGACGCAGTATCCCGATTCGGCAGAGCGCTACGGCGTCTGGGAGGTACCGAAGACCTATCTGCACCTTTATAAGGAAAACAAGATCGTGATGGATTGGGACGTGCCGCTTTCCGCTTTCGGAGGAAAGACTGCCTTTCAGGTGACTCAGGACGGCTTTCGTTGTCACGACTCCCAGCAGTATACGTGGTTTCGCCGCTGGCTGAACGGAAACGCGGGGGAGATTACCAAGGCAAGTCAGATCACCACCCATTCCCCCTGCGAATACGGTCTCTTCCTTTCCCACGTGGGGCAGGACGTGGCAAAGAACGACTTTTTTGAAAACCTGAAGACCTGGGAGCAGCAGCGTCTTGAGGAGGAGGCGCGCCTTGCCGCAGAGGAGGCTGCGCGTCTGGAGGCGGAGCGCCTTGCGGCGGAGGAGGCCGCGCGTCTGGAGGCGGAGCGCCTTGCGGCGGAGGAGGCCGCACGTGCCCGTGCCGAGGCAAAGCGCCTTGCGGAGGAGGAGGCCGCCCGCAATCGGGAAAAGAAAATCCTCGCCGCAGGGATTGTCCTTTTCATCATGATCTCGGTCGGCATCGCCTTTTCCTTTTTCCTGAATAAGAAGCAATAGAAAAAGAGCCCGTCAGGGCTCTTTTTTCACGGATTGGCACGAAGCATCGCGCCGAAGGCCTCCGCCGCAAGTCGCGCGGCGCACTCTGCCTCCTCCAGGGTATTGACACAGCTCCCCACCTCCAAAAGCAGGCACCCGGGAAGGTATTCCTGATTGAAGCGTGCCGTCCTTAAATACACGGAGCGGGAGAGGGAGGGGAAGAGGGCGTCCATCTGATCCTTCCAAGCCACCCCCACCGTCAGGTTTTGCCGCCAGTTGGGGTGACGGCCGTTTTGGTTCGTTCCCACCACCAGCATCACCTGAGCGCTTTTTTCTCCCTCCCATTGGTACTTTGTTTTGACGTAGGATTCCCCCCTTACCACGCTGTCACGGTGCAGATCGATCACGTATTGGATCGAGGGGTACTCCGAAAGAAGCCGCTTCACGGTCTCTGCGCTGTTTACGTAGGCGTCGTTGAAGTCCTCCTTGTCGTGCATCACGGTGCAGTGAAGGGTGGGGATTCCGAGAGAGTTCAGGGTCTCGGTGAAGACGCGCCCCACCTGAACCACACTTTTGTTCTCATCGGTGGTGCGAAAGGAGGTGGTGCTTTTGGGGAAATAGGTCTCGACCCCCTCGGGAGCAAAGTCCGAAAGATTGGTATCATCCTCCAGATATCCCTCTGTGCCGTGGGTATGGAGCACCAAGACCAAGGGCTTCGTGCCGTCGGGAACTGTCTCAGAGGGGAAGGGGTCCTTGCGCGCGTCCTTTTCGCTCACGGAGTATTTCGTGGAGTTGATGAAGTAAGAGGGGGAGGAAAGATCTACCGAGACCACGGGCACGGCATCCTCAGGCAGAGCAGCATACACCTGCGACGGCTCCTTCTGTTCCGTTGTATCCTCCTTTTCCGGTGCGGGAGCGGGGGAATCGTTTGCTTGCGGAGCCGATTTCTCGGGCTTTTTATAATATTGCGCCGCTCCGAGGGAGAGCCTTGAGGAAACGGGAAGGGTGGCGCTTAATTCGGGAGAGAGAAAATAGAGCTGCAGCTTTTTCTCGGACCGACGGGTCTCAGCTCCCGAGAGCTCCGAAAGACCGAGCTCGCTCCATTTTGCAAAGGTTTCCTCCGCCGCCGCTATGTCAAAGGATTCCAAAAAAAGGAGCAGACCCACCACCCCGCCGCAAATCATAGGGAGCAGGGCATACATCAAAAATAAGGTCGTGGCCCGTCTCAGCCTTCTTTGGATCTGTTTTTTTCGTTCTGTTTTCATTGTTTCACCCCACAAGCGATAGCATATCCTCATATGAAATTTCGGGATTCAGGGCAAGGTTGATTCCATACCCCAAAAAGCTTCCCACGACCCGTATGATCTGATCCGTCTCCTTCGGTGTGACGAAAAAGTTCATTCCGTTCCTTCCCCATTCTTCGCGGATCCGATCTGCATTTGCCTCTGCGGAGGCAAAATGACCGATGGCGTCTGCCGCGAGGGTGGCCGCATCCACTACTGTGGGCACCCCGAGGCTGATCACGGGGATGCCCAATTCCTCCGGCAAAAGAGCGGGGCGGCTGTTTCCGATTCCCGAGCCGGGACGGATTCCCGTGTCACAAAGCTGAATGGTGGTCACGAGTCTGGAAAGGTCTCTTGCCACCAGCGCATCGATGACGATCAGCGCGCTCGGCTGCACTCTTTGGATCACCCCGTGGATCACGTCGGCGCTTTCGATGCCCGTCTGCCCCAAAACCCCGGGGGTTACGGCGCAGAGCTGTGCCAGCCCCAGATCCTCAAAGATCAGGGGTCTCTCCTTTTTCAGGTGACGGGTCACCATCAGGTACTCCGCCGCTGCAGGGCCCACCGCATCCGCAATGATGCTCCGATTCCCGAGGCAGGCCACGAGCACGCCGTTCTTCAGGGCTTCGGGTCTTAAAAAGGCGGAAAGGAGCTGAGAAAAGGCCGTGAGCTTTTCCCGAAAGCACTCCCGATCGTCCAGCCAAAGCCGTCCCGTGTTCAAGGTCAGATACCTCCCGCGGGGCTTTCCGGAGAGGCGCTCCCCCTCCTTTGTTTTGACCTCTACCTCGTCCAGCGGCATTCTCCCGCAAAGGGAAGTGGTACACTTTATGCCGTCGGGGTGCGGATTATGCTCCAGAATTTCACTGCAGATTTCTACCGCAAGGTCGCTTCGATTTCCGTTCATTGGGCTTTTTCCTCCCCATTTTTTTCTTTTCGAGGATATTCTTGACATTTTTTTGAAAAAAATTTCGGAAAAGACTTGTTTTTTTTGAAAAACGGTGTTATGATTATTCTGTTAAGTATCGTCAAGGAGGTGAATCGTTTGCCGAATATCAAATCCGCTAAGAAGCGCGTGTTGGTTTCCGAGAAGAAGGCCGAGATCAACAAGGCTTTCGTTACCACGGTGAAAACCACTGCAAAGAAGTTTGATAAAGCTCTGGAAGAAGGAAACAAGGAAGCAGCTCAGACCGCATACAAAGATGCAGTCAAGAAGATTGATACCGCTGTTGCCAAGGGCTATGTTCATAAGAACACCGCAGCAAGAAGAAAGAGCCAGATGACCAAGAAGCTCAACGCTGCCGAGTAAGAACGAAAAAGAAAAAAAGCTACGAGAGTCTCGTGGCTTTTTTTGTTTGTCCTTCCCCCAAAAGCATCAGGGACAAGAAGAGGAGAGAAGGATTTCGGGTCTTGATCATCAGGCAAGCGCCCGCCGAGAGCAGGAACAGGAAAAAAAGACCGCTCCAAAAGGAAAGGATGCACTCTGCCGTATCAGGGTCACGGGATCGAAGCAGAAGCGCCCGCAGAGCATAGTATCCGTCCAGCCCTCGGACGGGCAATAAATTGAATAGGAAAAAAAGAGCGTTGCAGAAAAAGAAGGTAAGGGTCAGAGGCGTCATCCCCCGACGGATCAGAAAAAGCCCCAGGCACATCCCCACGAGATTGCCCCCCGCACCTGCAAGCAGAATGCGTGCTTCCTTGGCGTAGGAAATGAATTCGCTGTCGGCTTTCAGGCTGATCCCCCCGGGGGAAAGGCCGATCTCCCCAATGCCGTAGCCGCTGAGGAAAAGCGCCGCAAGGTGTCCCCCCTCGTGAAGGAGTATCGCTGCCAGAAACACGAGACCCTCCTCGGGGGAGGTGTCTCGAAAGAGAAGGAACAGGGGGAAAAGAAAAAGGCATCCCTCGATCAGCCGCTTCAAAGAAAGACCGCCTCCCCCTCGTCTCCGAAGACCGCCTCGGCCTCCGCCGTTTCCAGATCAAAGACCTCCTTTGCCGCCTCCGAGCGAAAGACCACCCGAAAAAAATCCAAGGACAGCTCCCCGAGGGAAAGAGATGTCCCAAAGGAGCAAAGCAGAATCACAAGGATCATCAGGGCTACCGCCCCGAGGAATCGACTTTTTCTCATACGCCACCCGCCTTTCTTTTTCATCCATATTGACTTTGTGCGGGAATTATTCTATAATTTGGAGGAAAAAAGAAAAAACGGGGTCACCCCGTCTTTTTTATGCAGGTGGAATATGAAATTGAAATGGAATCGGCTTCAGGGGCCCTTGTTTCTCTTTTTGGCCTCCTTTGTTTGGGGCACCAGCTTTGTGGCGCAGGATCTGGCCAGCGATGCCGTGGGACCCTTTTCCTTCAACGGCTGTCGGATGCTACTGGGCGGTCTGGCGCTTCTTTTGGTGGTGTACGTCAAAAACAAGGGGAAGCTTTTTGCCACCGTTCCCACACGGCAGGATCGTAAAAATCTTTTGGTGGGAGGCGTTCTTTGCGGGCTCGTGGTGTTCTTCGCCGCGTATTTCCAGCAGCTCGGTATTGCTCTGGGAACCAGCGCGGGCAAGAGCGGCTTTATCACCGCTATGTACGTGATCTTCGTTCCCTTGGTGGGGATCTTTTTGAAAAAGCGTCTCTCGGGCTTGGTTTGGGGCTGTGTGCTCTGCGCCACCGTGGGGATGTACTTTCTTTGTATGGCGGATTTCTCCGCAGGGCTCTCCGGGGCTCTTTCGGGGCTTTCCATGGAAATCGGAGATTTGGCCACCCTTTGCTGTGCCCTGTGCTTCACCCTGCACATTCTGGTCATCGACCGCTTTGCCCCCACCACCGACGGTGTGTTTCTGTCCTGCGTGCAGTTTCTTTTTGCGGGGGCCTTGGGCTGCGTCTGTATGCTTTTGTTTGAGCGTCCCTCCACGGAGGCGCTTTTGGAAGCAGGGGGTGCGATCCTCTATGCCGCCGTGTTCTCCTGCGGCATCGGTTATACCTTCCAGATTCTCGGGCAAAGGTCTACGGCACCTGCCGTTGCGTCTATTCTGATGTGCCTGGAGTCCGTTTTTGCGGTGCTGTCCGATGTGGTCATCCTCCAAACGAGGATGCGGCCCGAGGAGATCCTCGGATGTGCTTTGATGTTTTGCGCCATCGTGGCCTCCAACCTTGCGGATGTTCTTCCGAAAAAGAAAACGGAATGAAAAAGGGGATGTAAAAAAAAGCGCAGACCGCCTATTCCTATAAAACAAAAGGGATTCTTTGGAATAAAACGTCCGAAGAATCCCGTTTTTTTGATAAAAACAATAAAAAAACGCATTTTTTGCTACGAACAAACTTCGCCACTCGACGTACTTTTGTACGCCTTCGGGTAACCAAAAAGCAAGGTAAACCTTGCTTTTTGCTCAGTTTGTCCGTTCTGCATCTTTTTTTCCTATCCCCTTAAAAAGGGAGCTGTAAAAGAACTTGAGTTTTTTTACAGCTCCTTTTAGAGAATTAAAAATCGAAGTAAAGTTAGATTATAGTGACGATCGGTCTTACGCCGCCTTCTTCAAAAATATACAGAGTC
>JAFVYT010000088.1 GCA_017508505.1 Clostridia bacterium | reverse complement strand
GGTCATATCCATGGGGGTGCCTTCATAATGGTCCCGCATCACGTCTGCGACATGCTTGACGGTGATTTTCCGGGAAGGCTTGACAAACAGGGGCATCTTGTGTATAATTTCTTGATGTGTCACGGTAAATTTTTCTATGCCGTGCTTCTTGCCTCTCGCTTTGACGGGAGGTCATATGTCCAAAAGGAGGTAAACATAATGGAACAACTGAAGGGCAAATACGAAACGGTTTTCATCGTGAATACCGAGCTTGGCGAGGAGAAGGTACAGGAGCTCGTCGCCAAATTCAAGGGTATGATCGAGAAGAACGCCGTCGTAGAGAACACCGATGAATGGGGCAAGAGAAGACTTGCTTATCCCATCGATGACGTCAACGACGGATACTACGTTGTTATGCAGTACACCGCAAACCGTGATTTCCCCGTAGAGCTGGAAAGAGTCTTCAATATCACCGAAGGCATTCTTCGCTCCATGACCATCCGCATCGACGCGTAAGGTGATCGAAGATGGCATCCTTTAACAAGGTCATCCTCATCGGTAACCTCGTTGCCGATCCGGAGCTGAAGCAGACCCAAAACGGCATTTCGGTCACGTCGTTCCGCATTGCCGTGGGAAGAAGATATTCTTCCAAGAATGCGGAAGGTGCGCAGCAGACCGACTTTATCAACGTTGTTGCCTGGCGCAACACCGCTGAGTTCATCGCTAAGTATTTCAGCAAGGGCAGAAGCATTCTGATCACCGGCTCTCTCCAAAGCAGAGATTGGACCGATCAAAACGGTCAGAAGCGCTACGTCACCGAGGTGGTTGCCGATGAGGCACAGTTTGTGGACAGAAAGCCCGATGGCGCTTCTCCCGCAATGGGAGCAGCCCCCGCTCCTTACGGAGCAAGCCCGAAGGACGTCGCCTTTGAGGAAATGAGCACCGACGACGACCTTCCCTTTTAAATTTACGAATACGGAGGAAAGATAAATGGATAAAGAACAAAAGGCATTCAGACCCAAGAGAAAGAAAAAAGTTTGCGCTTTCTGCGCTGAAAAGGCCACTCAGATCGATTATAAGGATGCTGCAAAGCTTCGCAAGTTCGTTTCCGAGCGCTCCAAGATTCTTCCCAGAAGAATCACCGGTACCTGCGCCAAGCATCAGAGAGAGCTGACCACCGCGATCAAGCGTGCACGTCAGATTGCAATTCTTCCCTACATCAGCGACTAATCCAATTCAAGGAGTAGTGTGAAATGAGTGTATTGATTACGATCCTCTGTTCTCTGATGATCCTGATCGCGATCTTTTTGGTTGTCGCGGTCCTGATGCAGAGCGGTAAGGACAATCGGCTCTCCGGTACCATTGCCGGCGGTGCTGATACCTTCTTTGGAAAGACCAAGGGCAAGACCCTCGACCGTGTCCTTTCCAAGGCTACTACTGTCGTTGCGATCATTTTCGTCGTTTTGGTGTTCCTGGTCTATGTTCTGCAGACTCAGGAAGCAAAGAACAAGCTTGACACCTCCGGAAGCGGTAACAATGCCGGCACCGAGGTCGTTGAGACTGTCGAGGGCGACGAGGCAGAAGAAACTGCCACCGATGAGGCTGAAGAGACTGCTACCTCTGACGAGGTAGAGGAGACTGCATCTGCCGAGGAGGCTACGACCTCTGACGCAGAGGGCGAAGGCGCAGCCGAATAAAGAACTTCGAAACAAAAAGTATTGTGATAAGGCGCGTTTTGCGCTTTTGGAGGTAATTGAAATGGCAAAGTGTGAAATTTGCGGAAAGGGCGTTTCTTTCGGTCAGAGAGTTTCCCATTCCCACAGAAGAACCAACCATGCTTGGAAACCCAACGTAAAGAAGGTCAGAGCTGTTGTGAACGGCTCCCACACCCGTCTCTACGTTTGCGCTCACTGCTTGAGAAGCGGCAAGGTTGAAAGAGTTTAATCAAGGCTTGAAAAAGTCCCTCATTCGAGGGACTTTTTTTCGTTTTCGGCTCGGTTTTCTCTCATTCCTTCGATCAGGCAGACCCCCAGAAGCGGCAAAAGGAGCATCCCGAAAAAACCAAAGAGGGATAAGCCGCAAATCACAAGGATCAGGGACAGCACCGGATGCAGACCGATGCTGTCTCCCAAAATCTTCGGCTCCAAAAACTGCCGAGTGAGAAAGATGATCCCGTACAGCACGAGGATCGCCCCTCCTCCCGCGCCGTTCCCCAAAGCAAAGCGCACCGCTGCCCAAGGGATCAGCACCGTCCCGCTGCCCAAAACGGGCAGGATATCCACCAGAGCAATCAGGATTGAGCGGGAGAAGGCCTCAGGTACCCTCAGGATCACAAGCCCGAGAAAGAGCTGGGCAAAGGTCAGTAGAAAGAGATATCCGTAGGCACGCAAAAGCCGTCCCGCACTCTGCAGCATTCGTTCCGCGTTACGCTTCAGCCCTTCTCGCTTTTCCTCCTTCATCCTCCCGAAAAGTGCTTGGTAGATTCCCGCCCAATCGCAGGAAAAGTAATAGGTGCACACCACGAAGATCAATAGAGAGAGGAAAAATTTCGGCACGAAGGAGGCCACCGATCCAATGATCCTCGGCATCTGATCCAGAAGCTTTTCGGAGAAGCGTCCCACCAGGCTCGGGATGAGCGAGGTAAGGGAGTTTTCCATATCCCTTTTTAAGAAGCGCCCGATCCCGTCCTCCACCCGATTCAGGAGGGATTGAAAAAACGACGAGAGCTCTTCCAGATGCCCGCTGAGCCCTTGGGATACAGTGGAGAGACCGCGGATCAATAGATCCACCCCAAGGATTACGATCAGCG
>JAFVYT010000007.1 GCA_017508505.1 Clostridia bacterium | reverse complement strand
CACGGCACCCTGCCTCCCAAGGACTTCAAGAAATGGGCGGTGATCTGCGAGCATATCATCCGTCATTACAACGAGGGCTGGGCAGACGGGTATCACTTAAACCTTCAGTATTGGGAGATCTGGAACGAGCCGGATCTGGATCCCGACGACTCCCCCAACAAGCGCACCTGGGGCGGCACCAAGGCGCAGTTCTTCGATTTTTATGAGGTGGCCGCCAAGCACCTGAAGGGGGCCTTTCCCCATTTGAAGATCGGCGGCCCCGCCCTCTCGGGAAAGGTAGCCTGGGCGGAGGAGTTCCTTTGCGAGATGCAAAAAAGAGAGGTTCCCCTCGACTTTTTCTCCTGGCACGTCTACGGCACCACCCCCGAAAAGGTGCTGACAAAGGCCGAGACCCTCAAGGAGTATTTGGTGCGATACGGCTATGAAAACGCCGAGAGCATCCTGAATGAGTGGAACTACGTCAAGGGCTGGAGGGAGGAATTCCAAGAGACCATTATGGCCATCCACGGGATCCGCGGTGCCATCTTCACCATGGCCTGCATCTGCGCCGCGCAGAACAGCTCCATCGATATGCTGATGTATTACGACACCCGTCCCTCCGCCTTCAACGGGGTCTTCGACTTTTACTCCTACGATAAGCTCAAGGGCTATTATCCCCTCTTCTGGTACGGCAAGTTCTACGATATGGAAAAGGAGATTCCCGCGGAAAACAGCCTTGAGAATATCTACAGCCTCTGCGGTGTGGACGCCTCGGGCAAGGTGCTTGCCGTCGTAACCTACTACACCCCCGAGGACGGAAAGGAAGCAAGGGAGATCACGCTCGACTTCGGAAAAGAGGGAAGGTACGAGGTCTACCTTTTGGACGAGGAGCACGACGCGACCCTCGCAGGCGTCACCGACTCTGCGACCTTTACCCTGAAGCCCTGCAGTGCCATCCTCCTGCGGGAGATCTGACGGAAGGCAGTCAAAACCGTAAGAAATCGAATAAATTACCTAATAAATCGCAAGTTTTATGATACAAAATATCATACAATTGAAGCAATCAAACGTCTAAGGAGATCCCAATGAGAGAAGAAACAAAGATCAAAATCGGGCGGCTCTTTATGCTTCAAATTCCCGGAACGGAGCTATCCGCCGATTTTGCTGCCTTTTGCAGAAAACACCACTTCGGAAACTTTTGTATCAGCGCCAAAAACGCAAGCTCCACCGAAGGGCTTTGCAATCTGATCCGCGACGCCCGTGCGCTCGCTCTGGAGGCCACGGGAGAGTATCCCTTCCTTGCCATCGATCAGGAGGGCGGCTGGGTCACGAGATTTTACGAGGGTGCGGCGATGATCCCCGGGGAGATGGCCTATACCGCAGGGGGTGCCGACGGAGAGAAAATGTTCCGAGTGGGTCAAAAGCTCGGCCGCATTCTCCGTGCCGTGGGCTGTAACATCAACGACTCTCCCGTAATGGACGTGAACATCAACCCCAACAACCCCATCATCGGAACCCGCTCCTACTCCGACAAGCCCGAAAAGGTCATTGAGCTCGGCGTGAATTTTGCCAAGGGTCTGGAGTCCGAGGGGGTCATGGCCTGCATCAAGCACTTCCCCGGCCACGGAAACGTCGCCTCTGATACCCATCTGAGCTTTGCCGCAAACGACGGCGACCCCGAGCTCCTGCGCAAAACGGAGTTTTTGCCCTTCCAAAAGGCCATTGAGGCAGGGGTTGGAGCCATTATGACCGCACACGTTACCTATCCCGCCATCAGCCCTGCCCCCGGCACCGTATCCCCCGAGATCCTCACGGAGCTTCTGAGAAAGGAAATGGGCTTTGAGGGCATCGCCATCACCGACAGCCTCGGTATGAAGGCCATTGCCAACGCTTATCCCGCAGGGGAGGCCGCCGTCCTTGCCATTTTGGCAGGCTGCGACCAGCTCCTTTATTATCCCGGCACGCCGGAGGCAATCGAGTCCTCCGTCAACGCCCTGATCGAGGCCGTGGAGTCCGGACGCATTTCCGAAGCGTTTCTGGATGCAGTCTGCGAGAGGATCGCACGGCAGAAGGATCGCTACCGTCTGGCCGAGTGTGAGCCAAATCCGGAATTGGCAAAGAAGCTCGTGTTCGACGAGGAGGCCATCGCGGAAAACTACAACGATATGCTCTCCGCCGTTACCTGTCTGAAGAACGACGGAATTCTGGAGACCCTGAAGGACAAGAAGATCCTTTGCATCTCCCCCGTCTGCGCGGCACTGCGGGGCGTGGAGGAGGCAAGAAAGCAGGAATTGAGCTTTGCGAATCTGTTTGCCGATGAATTCCCCAATACCACTCCCTGCACATCCTCTCTCTTAGGGATAACCCCTGAGGTGGAGGAGGCCATCAAGGGTGATTTTGACGTGGCGGTGCTCGGCATCTCAAACCTCCGCACCAAGCCCGGTCAGCTCGAGGTGCTCCGTGCCCTGCAGGCCAAGGGCTGCCCCGTAGTGGCCGTCCTTCTGGACTCCCCCTATGCCTTCACCGAGGCAAGGGACTGCAACGCCGCCATTACCTGCTACGGCTACACCACCCTCGGGGTCAAGGCCACGCTGGAATCCCTGAAGACCGGCGTCTACCGCGGCACCCTGCCCGTGACCCTTCCCTGACAGACAAAAACGCTCACCCAAAGGGGTGAGCGTTTTTTTATTCCTCGGTGAGTTATACTATCAAGTGCAACAGTTTCGAAAAAAAATAGAAGTTCATACGAATCTCTGGTAGAATAGAGTTACCACACACCAAACCGCCAAAGGAGAAACGTATGAACTACACCCATCTTACCATAGAAGAGCGTTG
>JAFVYT010000087.1 GCA_017508505.1 Clostridia bacterium | reverse complement strand
TGCCTGCAGAATTGTACCCAACAGGTAATCGGGGTTTGAAAGGAGCCACAGCACCCTTTCACCTTTGGCATCCCCCTCCTGTTTGAGCGCATCCCTCTGACCGGGTGTAAGGGAGAAAAACGCCGCTTCACTGCCGGAAATGAGAGCCGAACAGGTTATAAGACCTAATATTGAACACGAGAGAACTATAAGTTCTACTGTAATGCTACTGGGAGCCTACGGCTGGACCAAGCTGATGCTGGAGCAAATTCTGACGGACATCGCCCACTCCGATCCCGAATGGAGCGTGGTGCTGCTCCGTTACTTCAACCCCATCGGAGCACATCCCTCGGGCATCATCGGAGAGAACCCCTCGGGCATCCCCAATAACCTCTTCCCCTACATCGCCCGTGTGGCGGTAGGGACCCTCCCCTGCCTTTCCGTTTTCGGGAACGACTACGACACTCCCGACGGAACGGGCGTGCGAGACTACATCCACGTGGTGGATCTGGCAAACGGACATCTCAAGGCCCTGGAGTACGCCGCCGCTCACAAGGGCGCTGAGGCCATCAACCTCGGCACCAGCCGCGGCACCAGCGTATTGGAATTGGTCGCGGCCTTCGAGAAGGCCAGCGGGGTCAAGGTCAACTATAAGATCACCGAGCGTCGCCCAGGAGACATCGCAAGCTGCTATGCAGACACCCAAAAGGCCGAAGCGCTCTTGGGATGGAAGGCAAAATACGGCATTGAGGATATGTGCCGAGACGGATGGAGATACATCAACAAATGAAGCAAAAGAGAATGAAGAAAAGCGTCGTCGCCTTAATCGTAACCGTAGTGACCGTTGGGATCCTGGCAGGAGCAATGGGCCTGTTTTTGTACTTCTTCCAGACTCCCTCCGTGGTGATCTCCGAGCAAAGACGCTACCCCGTGGGTACGAAGGTCTCCCTCTCCGACTTGGTTTTGGAGGTTCAGTATGGAACCTTGGAAAATGAGGAGGAGATCTTTGAAGCGCAAAAGGCGGGAGGGACCACTGTCGTGCTTTTCATCCGTGACCGTCTGGGGTTGACCCGCGAGGAAAGCTTCACTCTGGAGTTCTACGACGAGGCTCCCCCCGTAATCCACGCACCGACGCTGACCTTCAGTATCACCGAGGGTGAGAGCATCGATTTCCTGAGCGGTGTGACCGCCACGGATAACACGGGTGCCCCCTGCACCGTGCGAGTGGACGGAGAGTACGATTTCAACACCCCCGGTCTTTACACCCTCCGCTACATCGCCTCCGATCACACGGGGAATGCGGTTCAGAAGGAATTCACCCTGGAGGTAAAAAAGCTGGTGCTTCCCTTTGACGAAAACGGAAAGCTGATTGAGGGCGTGTATAAGACCAAAAAAGGCTTCACCATCGAGGTCAAGGGCGGGATCGCCTATGCAGAGGGACACCTGATCGTCAACAAGTCCTATGCCCTCCCCAAGGAATACAAACTGGGAGATCGCACCCTGACCGCAGAAACCTCCAACGCCTGGAACGCAATGCGCAACGCCGCCGCAAAGGACGGAATCTATCTCTCCATCCGCAGCGGTACCCGCGACTGGAACGATCAAAGCTGGATCTTCAGCGGGTACGTGAGAAACGACGGTGTGGAGAAGGCGGAGACCTATTCCGCACGGCCCGGACACAGTGAGCATCAGAGCGGCTACGGAATGGACATTCTCACCTCCAGCTCCGAGGATATCCGAAACGGAAAATACGCCGCAGAGATGAAGTGGCTGAACGACAACGCCTACAAATACGGCTTCGTCCTCCGCTACCCCGAGGGTAAGAGTGACGAAACGGGCTACATCTACGAGGCTTGGCATTACCGCTACGTGGGCGAGGAGCTGGCCGAGACCCTTTATAACAACGGAGATTGGATCACCATAGAGGCCTACTTCGGCATCGACAGCGTTTACCGCGGATACGACAAGCAGTAAACAGTAGAGAACGGATAAAAAAATTGCAGAGCATTTCAAAATGCTCTGCAATTTTTTATTTTTTCAGGATTTGGCAGATCATTTCTCCAATGATCTGCGCCATACGGTACTGCCCCAAATCGTTGGGGTGGGTACCGTCCACCGTGGCCGCAAGGCGATCCTCCATGGAAAGGAAGGAGTAGCCGTCCACGAAATACAGATTGCGGTCTCCCTCCCGAATGCCCCGAAGATAGGTCTCCATCACGACCTGTCTTCTCTCGGGAACCTCTCGCTCCAGCGGACGGCAGGAGGGACGGGTCACGAGGACAATGGGCGTTTCGGGATTCTTTTCCCGATAGGTATGATACACGTCATAGTGGTTGGAGGCAAGCTGCTGAGAATCCTTGGAGTTGTGATCATAATCCAGAATGAAGACACTGCTTTCCTTGGTGGCAAGGTAGTCGGCGATGCGCTGCTCACCCTTGCAGGAGCCCGCAAAGCCGAGATTGCAAAAGTCCATCTTCAGCCTGCGCGCAATCTGGGCGGGATAGCCGAGACCGGGACGGGCCACGCAGGCCCCTTGGGTAATAGAGGAGCCGTAAAACAAAAGGGGCTTTCTCTCGCCGTACCCCGGTGCCTCCTCCAGCACCGCGTCTCTTTTCAGGCCGATGCGAAGATCCGCAACGTCGTTGTAAAGAGGAAAGTAGATGGTGACAAGGCGCTTTTGCCGATCGGGGAATTTCACGGCGGCCCGATACCCCTTTTCACAGCGGATGGGGGGCAGGAACACGTCGTGATACACATCCTCGCCGTCCCGCTCCACGTACAGATCAAAGCCCACACTGCACAAAAGGCTCATAGACGCTCTCGGCTCCAAAAGCTCGTAGGAGACGTCCAGCACCACACGGTCGGAGTCGGTCACAAAGCGCACACGGCCGCCGGCAGTGTGACTGTGAAGGGTATACACCTTCCAGCTGACCTCCTGCGCAACCTCCCACGGCATACGACGAAAGGCCTCGCCCTCATCGCAGGGCTCCAGCCCGTAAAGACGGAAGGGTGCCTTGCGCGGGTCGTGGAAGGCGATCTCCTCCACGTCGATTTCCTTTTGCAGAAAGCGCTCGTTAAAGCTTTTCTTGGGGGGTGGCAACTGTTTCATCTTCTTTTCTCCTTTATTTTCCAAGCTCCAGCGTCTTTTCATAAGCGGCAATGACCGCATACATCACGGCACCGCGGAATCCGTTTTCCTCCAGAGCGCGCACACCCTCGATGGTGCTTCCTCCGGGGCTGCAGACCGCATCCTTCAATTCACCCGGATGCTTTTCGGTCTCAAGGACCATCTTTCCTGCTCCCAAGACCGTCCCCGCCGCAAAGCGAAGCGCCGCGTCGCGGGAAAGGCCACAGTCCACCGCACCGTCTGCCAAGGCCTCCACAAACAGATATACGAAGGCGGGCCCGCAGCCGTGAAGGGCACTGGCCGCATCAATCTTTTCCTCGGGGAGCTTTTCCACCAGAGCCGCGTCCCTAAGGGTGGCTACAAAATCCTTCTCCACCTCCTCGGAAACCGAAACGGTGCAGTAGACGATCACGCCCGCTCCCACGGAAACGGGAGTGTTGGGCATAATGCGGATGAGGGGTACCTCAAACCCGAGCGTCTCCAGAATGGAGGCGGTTGAGACCCCTGCGGCCATGGAGACCAGCGTCAGGGCATCTCCTCTCTCGCGGATGGTGGGGGCAAGAGCGGAAAGAAGAGCCTTCAGCCCCTGAGGCTTGACCCCCAGAAAGACCATATCGCACTCGCGGCAAAGGGTCTCGCTGTCTAAAACGGTACCGCCCAGACGCTCTGCCAGCGCCTCGGCCTTGGCCGTATCAAAATCCGAAAGGTAAAGTCTGTGGGAAAGTCCGCTTTGGAAAATGGCATTTGCCAAGGCAGAGCCCATATTGCCCGTGCCGATCATTCCGATTTTCATCGTATCCTCCTTATCTGACCGTTCCGTTGCCGGTCACCACGTATCGATAGCTGCAAAGCTCCTCCAGCCCCATCGGGCCACGGGCGTGGAGCTTTTGGGTGGAGATGCCCATCTCACACCCAAGGCCAAATTCCCCGCCGTCGGTAAAGCGGGTGGAGGCGTTGACGTAGACCGCGGCGCTGTCTACTCCTGCCACAAAGGTGCGGGCAGCAGCGTCGTCCTCGGTCACGATGGCCTCGCTGTGGCCGGTAGAATGCCGACGAATATGCTCGACGGCCTCCTTTACGTCCTTCACCACCCGTACCGCGAGGATGAAGTCCAAAAATTCTGTATCAAAGTCCGTTTCGGAGGCGGGAGTGCCGGGAATGAAGGCCGCGGCGGCCTCGTCCAGCCTCAGCTCCACGGGATTTTCCCTCCGATCCTCCACAAGGGTCTGATAAAGACGGGGGAGGAAGTCGGCGGCGATGTCCCGGGAAACCAAAAGCACCTCCGCCGCGTTGCAAACGGAAGGGCGGGAGCACTTGGCGTTAACGGTGATGGCGAGAGCCTTCTCAAAATCGGCGGCACCGTCCACGTACACGTGGCAGATGCCCGTGCCCGTTTGGATGCAGGGAACGGTAGCGTTCTCCACGCAGGCGCGGATGAGCCCCGCACCCCCTCGGGGGATGAGCAGATCCAGATATCCGTCGGCACGCATCATCTCTCTTGCACTCTCTCGGGAGGTATCCTCCACCAGCGAAATGGCGTAGATCGGAATGCCGCAGGCCGCAAGGCCACTCCGCAGTGCCTTCACAATGGCATAAGAGGAGCGCCACGCCTCCTTACCGCCCCGCAGAACGCAGGCGTTTCCGCTTTTTAAGGCAAGCGCGGCGGCATCCGCCGTCACGTTGGGACGGGACTCGTAAATGATTCCCACCACCCCGAGGGGGCTGGAGATCTTTTGGATCAAAAGCCCGTTTTCCCTTTTTCTCTCCGTCAGGATGCGACCCACGGGATCGGGAAGGGCGATGAGGGCGCGGATGCCCTCGGCCATCCCGCGGATACGCTCCGGAGTCAGACGGAGTCGGTCCAGCATCACCTCGGAAATACTGCCCCGTGCGGCCTCGAGGTCAAGGGCGTTTTCGGAAAGGATCTCTTCTTCGGAAAGCAAAAGATGCTTTGCCATCTCCTCCAGCGCGCGGTTCTTCTCCTCGGTGGTCAGCGCATTGACCGCAAGGCTTGCGTCGCGGGTCTCTCGTAAAATCGTTTGGGTGTCCTTCACTTATTTTCCTCCTGCTACAAAGCGGGTTCCCACCGCTTCTCCTTCCAGAACGGCGTACAGGATCCTCGGATCCTCCCCGTTTGCAATGATCATATCACAGCCCGCCTCCGTTACAAGGCGCGCCGCACCGAGCTTGGTGGCCATACCGCCTGTGCCGAGGGCCGAGCCCTTTCCGCCGCCAAGAGCGAGGATCTCATCCGTCACCCTCTCCACCCGGGAGATGAGACGTGCGTCGGGGTCCGTGTGAGGATCGCCGCTGTAGAGGCCGGCGATGTCCGAAAGGAGCACCAAAAGCTCCGCCTTGGCCGAGACCGCCACGATGGCCGCAAGGGAGTCGTTGTCGCCGATGACAATCTCCTCTGTGGCAACGGTATCGTTTTCGTTGATGATGGGAAGAACCCCCATTTCAAGTAAGCGGGAAAGGGTATTGCAAAAATGGTTGTGGCTTTCCTCGTTCCGCACGTCATACCCCGTCAAAAGGATCTGGGCTACGGTGTGGTTATACTCGGAAAAAAGCTTGTCGTAGGTGTACATCAATTCGCACTGTCCCACGGCGGCGGCAGCCTGCTTGGTGGGCATATCCGCAGGTCTCCCCTTCAAATTCAGCTTGCCCACACCCATTCCGATGGCACCGCTGGTAACGAGGATGACCTCGTGGCCCGAATTCTTCAGATCGGAAAGAACCTTGCACAGCTCCTCCACGCGGCGGATGTTCAGCCGTCCCGTAGCGTGTGCCAGGGTGGAGGTTCCCACTTTGATTACTACTCTCATTTTCTTCATCCTTTAATTTTGCTTTTGCACGAATTTGTACTCATCGTAAAAACGGTAATAGGGGCATGAGGCATAACGTCCCGAAGCAAGGCGCTCCAATTCATCCTCGTCCAGATCCATAGTGCAGACCTCCTCCTGCCATTCCTCATCGAAGTCAAAATACAGACAGGTCTCACAGCTACCGACGGCTTTTGCGCTCATTTTTCTCCCCCCTTCTCTCGATTACCTTTCATTATATCGCGTTTTTCGCAGGCTTACAAGAGATTTTGAAAAAAAGGGCTTGTAAGAAAACAAAAAAAGGAGCTGTAAAAAAACTCAAGTTTTTTTACAGCTCCTTTTAGGGGATAGGAAAAAAAGATGCAGAACGGACAAACTGAGCAAAAAGCAAGGTTTCCCTTGCTTTTTGGTTACCCGAAGGCGTACAAAGGTACGTCGAGTGGCGAAGTTTGTTCGTAGCAAAAAATGCGTTTTTTTTATTTTTATCAAAAAACGGGATTCTTCGGACGTTTTATTCCAAAGAATCCCTTTTGTTTTATAGGAATAGGCGGTCTGCGCTTTTTTTACATCCCCT
>JAFVYT010000086.1 GCA_017508505.1 Clostridia bacterium | reverse complement strand
GCCTTGGCAAAATTGTATAGGGCGATCTCTGCCTTGTCCGTGCCGCAACGGAAGCCGTGGTGGGGAACCTGCAGGATGTCGGCGCGCAGCTCGTTTCCGTAGCGCTCGGGCAAGCGGCTGACGGAGGAGGAAACGTCCGAGGTCCAAAGGATCGTCTGCCCGCCCAGACTCATACGGAACACGAGAGAGGAGGCGTTGATCTTCTTGGCACAGTGGATCGTCTCGTCCATTGCCGCGAAAAAGAGGAGCTGTGCGTCCCCGACGGTGTAGCTCTGTCCGGAGTGGGGGGTGTAGACCTTGGCCCTGCTGCGGCGGATCTGCTCCCACAAAAGGGGAACGTTCACACGGGGAGAGGAGTGGGTCTCCGGGATCATTTCGGCAAAGTGAGCCTCATCGTCGTATTCGGGGAAGTTCAAAAAGAATTTCTCTACCTCTACCTCGTGGCCGTACCGAGCCAAAAAGCGGTGGCAGCAATGGAAGTGGTCGCAGTGCGCGTGAGACAGGATCCACGCGGCGATCACGGGTCTTTCAAAGGGGGAGATGGCACGGATCGAATCCCAAAGGTGCTCTACGTCCTCGTCAAATTCCCGTCCTCCGTCAAAGAGGATGAGCCGTCCGTCGGAAAGGCGAATGACGTAGGACATTCCGAAGTCCTTCAGAGCGATTTGGGTCACGGTGGGGGTGTAAAGAGGCTCGAGCATCCGATCCTCATAGGAGAAATAGGCGCTGTCCCGTTCCCGCACCAAGGTCAATTCCCGTATGGCGGGAAAGTAGTTGAGAAAGTAACCGCAGCCGTCCTTTTCGTAAGCGGCGTATTGATACGACTCCTTTTCGTCAGATTCCTTTTTTACGTAGCCGTCCTTTTCCAACAGGGCGCAGTAACGGCCGAGGGCGTCCTCTTCCACTCCGTGCAAAACGAGCACCCGAACCGTATTGCTGATCCGATCCTCGTGAAAGTCCGTTTCCCCAAAGGCGGGGGCAAGGGGCGGATTGAGGTCCGAGGTGCGGCCGTAGTAGACGGTGTGGATCCCTTGACCTCGGTCGTTTTCCACGGTCTCCAAAAGGCGAAAGCCCATTTTCTCCAAAACCTTCAGGTGTCCCGCGTTTTGGTGCCAGGTGCGGGTGAAGATGGGCAGAGCAGGGTACGCGCGGATCATCTCCCGATAAAAGGAGGTCATCAGCCCCTGCCCGCGAAAGTCGGGATGCACCACGCAGGTGGAGGCGTACAGATTCTTGGCCTCGGGGATGTGGGGGCCCGTGTGGTTTTTACGAAAGGACATAAAGCCTGCAAGGCGCTCCCCCTCCAGCGCAAGGACGAAGGATTGGGCCTTCATCTCCTCAAAATACGCGTCGATCCCGCCGTCCGAGTCCGAGGCCGTGGCAAGCCCCTGCTGGGTGGTGGAGGAGCGAGCCGAAAGAGGCGGGATGAATTCCCGATCTCCCAAAATCAAAAGCTCGCGAAGCTGCTTGAAATAAAGCTCGTCGGTCAGGCGGTCGTAAAGCTTCAGTTCCATCCTATTTTCCTCGTTTCGTCAGGTTTTGTCCATTTTATCACGCACCGCAGGGAAAGTCAACGGAAACCCGCTCTTGCCAAAAGGGGGAAACTGTGGTATGATGCATTGTATCGAAAAAGAAGGAGGAGCTTTTATGAAAAAAGGATACGCTTACGTAAACGATTTTGCTCCGAGAGACGGACTCCTTTCCGTCTATTTTAAGAAATTTAGCGGAAAGAAATCCGACGGCTTTGCCTTTGTGTTTGACGGGGAGGTCTACGTTGTGGACGTGGGCGGTCCCACCGACCCGGAAATGTCTCGCTTCCTTTCCACCCTTCGGGAGACTTGGCTTGAGAGTGCCCCCGAGGACGTGGATCGGGACAGCGCCCGTCTTGCCTTCTCCATGATCGTCTCCCATTCCCATCCGGATCACATCGGTGCCCTTCCGGGGATCCTTTCCGATCCTCGCTTTTGTCTGAAGCGCATCCTTGCGCCGCGCCGCTGCTATCGCTCGCTGGAGGGGCCCGATCTTTTGCCGAGCCTTAAAAAATACGAGGATAACCTTTGTGCGATCCTTCCTCTTTTGACCGAGTATGACCACGTGGCAAGAGAGATCGAGCGGGTCGAATACGGCAAGGTCTATCCCGTCCGTCCCGAGAAGGGAGATGTGATCTTCGATCTGTTTCCCGCTCCCTACGACTGGTCGGAGGATCGGGGCAGTGACGAGGAGGGCTTTCAAAATCTCGTCCTGACCACCACCACCCACTCCGCGACCTATCTTTCCAATCCCGAGGCCGGCTGGGCCAACGGGGTTATGAACGGAAACTCCCTTTGGGTCAGGGCCATAAAGGGCAAGCAGACCGTTCTCATCACCGGGGACCAAAGAGCCACCGAGCAGATGCTGGGCCATATGATCCGCTACTACGGCGATGAGGAGTTTTGCTGTGACGTGCTGAAGATGCCCCACCACGGAGAAAAGAACTATCCTCCCCACCTTGTGAAGATCGCCGCTCCCTCGATCACCGTGATCACCTTGTCCCGCGCACGCAGTACCCCCGAGACCTGCGAGCTTTGCGAGCGGGTCAGCAAGCTCTACTATATGGAGGACGGAAATCTCCTTCTTACCTTGGATGGGAAGGACTCCATTCAGGAAATGCTCTATGAATAAGAAAAAAAGAGGATTCGCCCCACCGCGGCGGATTCTCTTTTTTGTGGAGTGGGTCGCCTCCGACGCCCTTCTCCATTGACAATCAATGGGATCTGCATTACAATAAACCCAATCAAAGAGTCGAAGGGGGAAAAGCAGCTTGAAGCTATCCGAGATCAACGTGGAAGCGCTCCTTTCCAAAACCTGGGAAGAGAAGTGGGATTTTGTCTGTCGGGATATGAAGGACGGCGGCGAGACGGCCGAGGTGGCGCTCCTTTTGGGTACCTTCCCCAAGGAGGCGATCTCCCGTGCCAAGACGGCCGCGCGCCTTTACCGAGACGGCAGAGTGCAATATATCGTGCCAAGCGGCGGCGTCGAGTGGGAGCTGGGGGGAGAGCGGCTCCGTGAGGCGGAGCTGATGAAGCGCGTTTTGCTTTCCGAGGGGGTTCCCGAGGAGGCCATCCTGCCCGATTACGAGGCACGAACCACCGTAGAAAATATGATCTGCGGTGCCTTGACCATCGCCCGCGGCATCAAGCTCAAAAACGTTTCGAGGGTGCTCCTCGTGACGAGCCTTTTCCATATGCAGCGCTCTCTGGCGCTGGCCCGTGCCCTGCTGCCCCGAAAGTTTACCGTGTTTGCCTGCCCCGACCCGCAGGATCGGGATGAGTGGCTTCGTGAGGAGGAAAACCGAATCCGTCTGGATAAGTCCATTGTGCTGTTGAAAAACCTCGTGGCAAACGGAGTCGTGGAGGACGTGGAGGTTTCGATTTGATGCAGAAAGAGCTGTCCGTCGGGCAGTTCTTTTTCTCGTTTACTTTCGGGGAAAGAAGCGCGGGAGAAAAACGTTTTCCGTTGTATTTTTTATAAAAAAATACAAAATAAAAATGAACCTTTTTCCTGTTTCGGTCTCTATCCTAACAGAAGGGACCGAAAAATCAGAAAGGAAATGAAAGATATGAAACCGAATCGTGACCACTTTAAGCCCGTTCCCACCGATTTTCATTTGGAAGTGAAAAACGCTGTTCGGGAGGCAGAGGAAAAATGCGCCGCCGTCCGCCCCCGTCCCCGTTTTCGGCGCGGTCTTGCCATTGCGGCGGCCGTTCTCGCTTTTGTGATCCTGCCCACCTCCATCCTCGGCTACGGCATTGCCGGAAAGAAGCGCCGCATCCTTGCGGAGAAGCAGAAGGAGTACGTGGTTCAGCCTATTTTGAACGTATCGGAGGACGAGGTGCTTTACAGCCCCGACTTCGTCAAGCTCAGCTACACCGTTCCCGAGGGATACGCCAAGATGCCCCATACGGAAGAGAAGTACTCTCACGTTGAAAACGAAAAGAAGGGCATTTCCGTTTCGGGTCTGACAAGACCCACCGACGGAAAGGTACAGCCCGTAAGCTACGCGGTAGGAAGCCGAACCCTCGACGTCAACGGACGGGAGGCTCTGATCGTAGAGTACAGCGCCGCCACGGACTTCAACCGCAGGGCCTATTTGTATTTTGAAAACGTCAACGTCTACTTTGAATGCTACTTTACCTTCGCCGTTTCCGATGCGGAGCTCCTTTCTCTTTTAGAGAGCGTCAACATCGTGGAGAGCGATGCGAGCGATTGCACGAGATACACTGTGTTTGATCCCGATGCCGTCATTTCCACCCCCGCAGGGTCTGCCGCGAATGAAGTGAGAGTATGCCGTGCGGTCCTGACCCCCATGGGTGCTGAAATGAACGTGTGCACCGGTGTTGTCGGAACCCTCGACCGCATTCAGGTGCTCGACAACGTATCGGCTCTGAACCGCTCCGACTTTTCCATTCCCCGCTTCGAGCTTTCCGAGTGCATTAGGGAGGACGGCAGCCTTCTGCCCCGAATCTCCAACGAATGGACCTGGAAGGGTGAGGGCGTCCGAGGTGAGGACTGGATCCCTGAGTTTGTGGGCTCCAAGGAGTACGGGCAGACCTTTATTCTGGCCACCCTTACCTATACCAACACCACCTCGGAGCGCGTGGCGGTGGCTGCAGGCCCCAATCTTGTGATTCTGGAGGAGAATGGGGACGGCTACGCTTACTCCAATGCCCGCAGAGGGGACCGAAACTTTGAGGGAACGGGAATGTCTCCCCATTACATCGAGGGGGCCGAGAGATTGGATCCCGAAACCTACGAGGCACGGCTGGAGGGGAAGATCAAGGATCCCCGCAAGCTGTTCTTCAACGTCTGTCATCTGGATCCCGGTGAGACCCGCACCGTGACCGTGGGCTGGCGCTGCGATACGGAGCTGCTCGAAAACGCGTACCTTGCCTCCTATCAGCTTTATACCGACACCACGCTTCCCCTCTATATCACCAAGGTCGTGAGTGATGGAAATTGACAAGCTGGAGGAAATGGTCTTAGCACAAGAGGCAATGCTCTACCGCATCTCCCTTTCGATCCTGAAGAATAAAGAGGATGCAAAGGACGCGGTGCACGATGCCATTCTCATTGCCTATCAGAAGATCGGCACGCTCAAGCGGGAGGAGGCCTTCTCCTCCTGGCTGTGTCGGATTTTGGTTCGGTGCTGCTATCGGATCCTGCGGGAGCGTCATCGCTTTATAGACGTCGGGGAGGAATTCCCCGACGTGGCAAGCCCTGACAATCCTTGCCTGAACGTGGAGGTAAACGAGATGCTCTCGTCGCTTCCTCCGAAGATCCGCACGGTCTTTCTCCTTTCCTACGTGGAGGGCTATTCCATCAAGGAGATCCATACCATACTCGGCATCCCCGAGGGCACCGTCAAAAGCCGATTGAATGCAGGCAGAAAATATCTTGAAAAGTGGAAATAATAAAAGAAGGGGATGTAAAAAAAGCGCAGACCGCCTATTCCTATAAAACAAAAGGGATTCTTTGGAATAAAACGTCCGAAGAATCCCGTTTTTTGATAAAAACAATAAAAAAACGCATTTTTTGCTACGAACAAACTTCGCCACTCGACGTACCTTT
>JAFVYT010000085.1 GCA_017508505.1 Clostridia bacterium | reverse complement strand
CTGCTTGCCATTCTTGCCTGTGCAGGCGGAGGCTTTGCACTCTATCTGTTTGTGTTTAAAAAGCAAGGAAACAAAGCAGAAACCAAAGCAGAAACCAAAGCCGAAGCAGAGGCCGAAGACAAAGAGGAGAATAAGGAAGAGAGTAAGGAAGAGAGTAAGGAAGAGAGTAAGGAAGAGAACGACAAAGCAGAAGAGAACGACAAAGCATAAGATAAGCCCTTGAAATCTCGTCTCCACCTTAAAGAATCCTATCCTTTTCTCCATCGACTATAGAGAAAAAAACATCCAAAAGACCTTGTCGGAGGACAAGGTCTTTTTGTTGTAAAATCCGCCTCGCGGCAGATGCACAGCTTTTCCCTGCATGCAAGGAAAAGCCGAGAATTTCAAACGGAAAGCACACCGTCACCGTGACCATACAGCTTTCCATCGGCGAAAAGCCCGCCGTCTACCGCGGAACACTTCTCCCCTGAGAGCACGAAAAAGCACTTGCAATTGCAAGTGCTTTTTTCATTTCGGAATTCGTTTTGGAAAAATCAGCGATTCTTCACCGTACCGGAGGACTTCTCCACGTGAGTGCCAAAGAGCCCGTCGTAAGAAATCTCACCCTTCATTTTCATTTGGAACGGAATCTTACAGTTCCCCAAAAACGCACGATGGATCAAAAGGCCTTCCACTCGATAGTCTTCCGTTTCCTCGCAGCCATCCAAATCAAAAGCGACGGCGCTTTCGTTGTCTTCATTGCGGTAGAAGACGTTTTCAAATACGACTCCTCGCATCGCGGCACCCTTGGGATTGGCGGGACGGATGTCCTTGGTGGTCAGGATATGATCCACGTCGTTTTCAGCATAGATGTTGCCGAAATAACAGTTTTCCAAGCTAACGTTGGCCACCACAACGCTTCCCTTATACATATGAAGGTTGGTAGCGTGGATGTGATAAAGCTCCCCGAGGCGGCTGTTCCGAATGCCGTAGTAGCCGTGCTGACCGATGCGTAGAAGCGCATAAGGATTGTTCCCCTCATAAAGACGGTGCAAGCAGGTCTTTTCAGGCTTAAAGAGCATAAATTTGGGATACACGGGATAGTTTTTCCCATCCTCCTTGGCAAATTGATCCGTGCAGTGGATATTATCAATGGTAACGTTATAGATCCTTCTGCCGTCGCAGTTTCGGATGCCGATGACGGAGCACTCCACGGAGGTAGCGATCACGTCCTTGATAACAACGTCGTGGATGTCCTCGTGATGACCCTCCACTCCGTAGGTCAAATTCATGCTGTTGGGAATGCTATTATCCCCGATGGCACTGAGGGCAACGACGTCATCTCCGGTCTGTCCCGTGATCCGCTCCAGAAGGATGTCGCTGCAACCCACGCGAAGGTCGATCCCATCCTGATTGCGGCAGTCACACTGACCGTTCAGATGAATTCCCGAAAGGCGACCTCTCTCGGCGTGGAACAACGTGATTCCCCAATAGCGGGCATTGCGCATCTCAAAATTTTCAAGGACAAAGCCTCTGACGTTATAAAACAAAATCAGACTGTTGCGAGAGATACACGGCATCCCATCCTGACGAGAATTCTTCTGAGTCAGACCGTTATGGATTCCGCCGTCCAGAACGGCATTTCCCCTGCCGCGGATCACGATGCTGTGCCGACGCTCCGCAACCGTGTGTCCCTCCAAGGAGGGATCGAGAAAGGTGCGGAACATATTGTCATAGCAGCCATCCTCCTGCCGCAGATGGCAATTGTCCAGTACGATCTCCATCTCGGAGGGAACGACGATCGCACTGCCGATGCTCCAAAGGGGCTTACCCGTGCGCTGATTGAGCCTCGGGATGGTGATGGAATTGACCCCGCGCCTTTTGGCAAGCAGGATGGCATTCCGAATGGATTCGGAGTCGTTTTCTCCCATTACCTGAGAAAGGTTCGGAGTGATCGTTTCCATAGGACAATCTCCTTATCTGTGAGTTCCAAGGTCGAAACTTTTCAAAGATTATAGGATCAAAACATTCTTTTGTCAAGTCGGAAAAGGAAGACTCTATTGAAAAAGGGAGTCTTGTGTGATATAATGTATCCGTTGAAATATCCATGGGAGAGGTTTTGCTCTTCCAAGGGGCTTTCCTGATAGAAAAGGAGCGTCAGCAATGAAGATACAGGTCAATGCGAAAAAGAAAATCGGCACGTATAAGGACCCCACGAGATGGATGAACTCCACCCTGCGCTACGTCCCTCCCAAGGGCTTTCCCGCTTTTTTGGAATCGAGACTGGGAAAGGCCGCTATCATGCGCACCTTCGTTACGCTGGACGAATACTGGGACTATCGCACGGACACCACCTATCCCGATTACGAGATCGGAAAGCTGCGCTATCCCGTATCGGAGCTTCACTACGTTTACGATATGGCGCTGATCGTGCCTGCCCCCTCGGGAACCCGCTTCCGCGATTATTTGGTGGAGCACGGAAAATGCGCCGAGGAGCTGCTTTTGAACGTGCGCCGCTACGAGAGAGAGGTCTCGGACGGGATCATCACCTATGATCAGTACGAGGCGGTCTTTGAGCGGGCAGTGGAATACTGCAAGGAATTGGCTCCCAACATCCGTTATATCGAGTGCTGTAACGAGGTGGACATCAAGCCCTTCGGCAATCTTACGGCAGAGGAATACGTCAAGATCTATTTGAGAGCAAAGAGTGCCATCGACCGCTTGAACCAAAAGCATCACTACGAGATCCCCTTGGTGATGGGTGGCTTTTCTCAGGCACACCCATTAAGCCGGTGGCCCTTGATGCAAGGGGTGGCGGCAGGGCTGAAGAAGGCGGGAGTTGAGATGGACTTCTACTCCTACCATATGTACGACGATCCCGAAAACAGAGCCCTGATCGCCCAAGGTCTTCCGGAAACGACCCGTTTGAGCGGGGTAGAAAAGCTTCGGGAGATCCTGCGACGTCATCGGGAGCTCTTGCAGGAAAACGGCCTGGAGGAAAAGCCCGTTTTCCTGAATGAGACCGGTAGAGCGAGAGCCACGGGTGTGGACGGAGACTCCATTCACAATGCGGCGGGGCTTTTGACCTATTTGATTGCCTTTTCCGAGGGGGCCCTCGGTGAGATGCTTCCCTTCCCCTGGTGCAGCTTCCACAATCCCGAGCTACAGATCTCCTATACGCAGTACCTGCTTCAGGAGAGCGGCAGCTACGGGGCAACGCCCAACGGAATGGCTCTTGAGATGCTCCACTCCCTCTCGGGCAGCCTTTGGGAGCTGTCGGTCACGGAAAGTGCTTATCCCGATGCGGCCTATACCGCCATTGCGGTGAAAAACGGAGAGGATCTCTTCGTTTTGGCGGTCAATCCCGAGGCAAGCTCCTACCCTGCCACCCTGATCCTGGAGGGGCTGGAGGACGGAATCTACCAAATGGAGCTTTCCCGCTGCAACCATCTGGACAACAACATCGTCACCGGAAAGAACAAAAGCGGAAGGCTCGAGGTCACGCATACCCTGCAAACGGAAATCAAAAACGGGATTCTGACCCATACGGAGGTTTTGGATAAGGACTGCTTCGTTCTCATTCATATTGCAAAGGCGGAAGAGGTAAAATGAAACGGACGTTGTACCATGGAGGGCCGATCCTGACAATGGATCCGCTCCATCCGAGAGCAGAGGCACTTCTGACCGAGAACGGCAAAATTTGTGCCGTGGGAGCCTACACCGAGCTTGAGGGGGTCGAGGCGGAACGGATCGACCTGAAGGGAAAGACGCTGATGCCCGGATTCGTTGACGGGCACAGTCATATGGTCAGCCTCGGTCTGAACCTGACGAAATTTTGCGATTTGACGGGTGCCGCATGCTTCGAGGAGCTTCTGGATCGGATCCGCAGCTTTGTGAAAAAGCAAAGCATCCCTGCGGGCGCCCCCATTACCTGCAAGGGGTACGACCTTGCGATTATGCGGGAGGGTGTGCACCCCACGGCGGCGCTCCTCGACTCCCTCGGCCTTGACAATCCCATTGCCTGCGTACATCTGTCGGGGCACGTAGCCGCTTACAACACCCTTGCCATGGAAAAGGCAGGGGTTCTGACCGCAGACTATCGCTGTCCCGCAGGAGGCTTTGCGGGAAGATGCGAGGATGGCTCCTTAAACGGATACTTTGAGGAGACCGCCAGAGGGCCCTTTGCCGCGGTCTTCTCTACCGATATCACCGAAAAGGAGATTGAAAAAGCAGTTTTGGCCGCGCAGGAGGTCTATCTGGAAAACGGATTTACCACGGTGCAGGACGGCAGTGCCAACCCGCTTTCGCGGCTTTGCGTTTTACAGCGCCTTGCAAAAGAGGGTGCCTTCAAGGTAGACGTGGTTGCTTATGCTGCTGCTCGCTCCTCCTACTCCGAGGGCTGGAATGAGCTCTTTGATTCCCTTGGAAAGGGATATCAAAACCGCTTGAAGCTCGGAGGAATGAAGCTGTTTTTGGACGGCTCTCCTCAGGTGAGAACCGCGTGGCTCCGACAGCCCTACGAGAACGAGGCGGAATACCGCGGCTACCCCACCCTGCAGGACGAGGAGGTCAAGGCAAGACTTCTGAGTGCGGTGGAGAACGGCCTGCAGCCCATCGCCCATTGCAACGGCGATGCGGCCTCGGAGCAATTTTTGTCCCTTTGGGAGCGTGTGACCGAGGAAACGAAAAAGGGCAGAGATCTGCGCCCCGTGATGATTCACGCTCAGACCGTGGGCTATGATCAACTCGAAAGAATGGCAAGGGTCGGAATGCTCGCCTCCTTTTTCGTAGGCCATTGCTTCTACTGGGGGGACACCCACCTGAAAAACCTGGGAGAGCGCGGAATGCGTATCAGCCCCGTAAAAGGTGCCATGAAAAAGGGCGTAGCCTTCAATTTCCATCAGGACAGCCCTGTCACGATGCCGAGAATGCTGCACAGCATCGGGTGCGCGGTGAACCGCGTGACCCGAAAGGGCGTCGTAGTGGGAGAGGAAAATCGTATTGAGCCTTACGAAGCTCTGATGGCCGCAACCCACGGCGGGGCGATGGCCTACTTTGAGGAAGAAACCAAGGGCATTTTAAAGCCAGGAGCTCTGGCTGACCTCATTGTTCTGGATCGGGATCCCACGGCGGTGCCGAAAAAAGAGATCGAAAGCATTCGGGTTCTCTGCACGATCAAGGAGGACGAGGTCGTCTACCGCAGACCCGAAGAACAAAAGTAAAAAATAAAGGAACACGAAAATGAAAATCATTGATTTGGTTCGGAAGGAAACCCCTTCCCTCTCCTTTGAGGTATTCCCTCCCAAAACGGACTCGGCCTTTGAAAGTGTACGGCTTGCAACGGAGGAGATCGCAAAGCTCCGTCCCTCCTTTATGAGTGTGACCTACGGAGCGGGCGGCGGCACGAGCCGCTATACGCTGGACATCGCCAAAAATCTCAAGGAGCGCTACGGTGTGCCCACACTGGAGCATTTGACCTGCGTTTCCTCCACCAAGGAAACGGTGCGGGAACGGATCCGCGAGATCTGTGAGGCGGGAATCGAAAACGTGATGGCCCTTCGGGGGGACGTTCCCGCAGATCGGATGCAGGAGGACAGAAGCGGATGGGACTACCGCTATGCGGTGGATCTGGTACGGGAATTGAAGGAAGCAAACGGCGATCTTTGCATCGGCGGCGCCTGCTACCCCGAGATCCATCCCGAAAGCGCCAATCAAAAGGAGGACATCCGTCGGTTGAAGGAAAAGGTAGACGCCGGGTGTGACTTTCTCACCACGCAGATGTTTTTTGACAACAATCTTCTCTATAACTTCTTGTATAAGATTCGTGAGGCCGGGATCACCGTCCCCATCGTGGCGGGCATTATGCCCATTACCAATGCCAATCAGGTTGCAAGAGCCATTCAGCTTTCCGGCTCCTTTATGCCCCAGCGCTTCAAGAGTCTGGTGGATCGCTTCGGCTCCGATCCTGCAGCAATGAAGCAGGCGGGGATCGCCTATGCCACAGACCAAATCATCGATCTGTTTGCCAACGGCATCAACGCGGTGCACGTATATTCTATGAACAAGCCCGAGGTCGCCGAGAGGATCCAAGGAAATCTCTCGGATATTTTGGGAAAATAAAGGAAACGTCCTATGAATTTCAGAGATTATTTAAACAAAGGGCTCGTTTTTCTGGACGGCGGAATGGGAACCCTTCTTCAGGAGAAGGGACTTCTGCCCGGCCAACGCCCTGAGGAATGGAACCTTTCCCACCCCGAGGTGATCTGCGAGATCCACAAGTCGTATTTTGACGCGGGGAGCAACGTGGTATGCACCAACACCTTTGGTGCAAACCGTTTAAAATTTGATCGGGAAACGTTGGAGAGCATCCTTTCGGCGGCCGTGAAAAACGCCCGCAAGGCACAGTCCGAAACCACAAATCCCGAGGCGACCTTCGTTGCCCTGGACATCGGCCCGACGGGAAAGCTCCTTCGTCCCTTGGGGGACCTTGACTTTGAGGAGGCGGTGGAAATCTTTCGGGAGACCGTGCAGCTCGGAGTCCGATACGGAGTGGATCTCATCTTCATTGAGACGATGAACGCCGTGGACGAAACCCGTGCAGCCCTGATCGCGGCAAAGGAGTGCTCGCATCTTCCCGTTTTGGTGTCCAATGCCTACGGGGAAAACGGGTGTCTTTTGACCGGAGCAAGCCCCGAGGCCATGGTGGCGATTTTGGAGGGAATGGGGGCGGACGCCCTCGGAGCCAACTGCTCCCTCGGCCCCAAAGGGCTTGCAGACGTTGCAAAAAGGCTTCTGAAGGAGGCGAGCATCCCCGTGCTCCTCAAGCCCAATGCGGGTCTTCCCCGCACGGTCAAGGGGAACACTGTATTCGACGTAGGCCCCGAGGAATTTGCCCGGGAGCTGGCATCTCTTGTGAAGGAGGGGCTACGGATCGTGGGCGGCTGCTGCGGTACCACCCCTGCGCACATTCACGCCCTGAAAACGGCACTGCAGGGGGCCGTCCCCTTGCCCTTAATCAAAAAGACGCACTCCGTGATCGCCTCTCAAACTCATACCGTGCAGTTTGGAAAGGAGCCCATCCTGATCGGAGAGCGAATCAATCCCACGGGCAAGAAGCGCTTTAAGGAAGCCCTTCGCAATCACGATATGGACTACATTCTGTCGGAGGGGATCCGCCAGGAGGAAAAGGGCGTCCACGCGCTGGACGTAAACGTGGGTCTTCCCGAGATTGATGAAAAAGCAATGCTCTGTGAGGCGGTGTGCGCCCTGCAGAGTGTTTTGAATCTGCCCTTGCAGATTGATACCGCCGATGCAGGTGCTATGGAGGCCGCCCTTCGGTGCTACCACGGAAAGGCGCTGATCAACTCCGTCAACGGAAAAGAGGAAAGCATGGCGGCCATCTTCCCTCTTTTGAAAAAATACGGCGGTGTGGCAGTGGCGCTGACGCTGGATGAGAACGGGATCCCGGAGACGGCCAAGGGACGTGTAGAAATCGCCAAGCGGATCCTTCGTACCGCCGAGCGCTACGGCATTGAAAAAAAGAATCTGATCTTCGACCCCTTGGCCATGACCATCAGCACCGACTCCCAAAGCGCCCTGTGCACGCTGGAGTCCATCCGACGAATCAAAACGGAGCTGGGCTGTCAGACCTCGCTCGGGGTCTCCAACGTATCCTTCGGACTTCCTCTTCGGGAGGCTATCAACGGGACCTTCTTTGCCCTTGCCTTGGAAAATGGGCTGGATGCGGCGATTATGAATCCCGATTCGGCAGATATGATGAAAGTTTTTTACGCATACCGTGCTCTGAAGGGGCTTGACGAGGGCTGCGCGGAGCTCGTAGCGGCATCAGAAAGCCTTCTCCCCGCCTCCCCAAGCACAGCTCCGAGCTCTCCGAAGCCCAAAAGAGACGTGGAGGAAACGGATCTGTGCCGTGCCATTCAAAAGGGCCTTTGCGACAAGGCGGCGGAATTGGCCACGGTGCTTTTGAAGGAGCTCCCCCCCTTGGAGATCATTCAAGGGCAGATCGTCCCTGCGCTGGACGAGGTGGGAGAGGGCTTTGAGAAAAAGCGGATCTTCCTGCCTCAGCTTTTGATGAGTGCAGAGGCGGCGGGAAGCGCCTTTGAGGTGATTCGTCAGGCAAGCCAAGGAGAAAAGCCCTCCGAAAAGCGCGGCACGGTGGTGATCGCCACCGTCAAGGGCGACGTGCACGACATCGGGAAGAATATCCTCAGGCTCCTTCTGGAAAACTACGGCTTTGAGGTGGTCGACCTTGGTAAGGACGTGGCCACAGAGCGGATCGTGGAGACGGTCATAGAAAGAAACGCTCCCCTTTTGGGACTCAGCGCTCTGATGACCACTACCGTGCCCGCGATGGAAGAGACCATCCGCGAGATTCGCAAAATTGCACCAAGCTGTAAGGTGATGGTGGGCGGAGCCGTCCTGACGCGGGAATACGCCGAAAGAATCGGTGCGGACTTCTACGCCAAGGACGCCATGGAGGGCGTCCGCTATGCCGAAAGAATCTTCAAAGCATAAAAAAAGATTCCTCTTTTCGAGGAATCTTTTTTTCATTTAATCCTGACAATGGGGACAGGGAGTGTAGCCCTGAGAAATGGCAGCATCTACGTTAAAGGCCAGGAAGGAGGAGGAATCAAACTCCTCACAGCCGTAGGTGTGATAACGGTTCGTGCCATCGTCAGATACGAAGACAATAAATTTCTCGTAGAACTCAAGAAACTGTCTCAGGGTGTTCGCGTTGTTCTTTTCTCCGTCCAGCTCGGTCTTGGTGGTGTTCAGCTCGGATTGTACGTTCTTGAGCTGATCCTCGCTGTCCTTCAGATCGGCCTCCAGCTCGGTCACCTTGCCGCTGGCCTCCTCCAGCTTACCCTCCAGCTCCTCAATCTGACTGCCTTGCTCGCCGCCCTTCTTCTCGGCATCTTCATTTTCTTCCTTCATCTCGGCGATCTCCTTCTTCTGATCCTGACCGGAGAGGTACTGAAGCACGTTAAAGGTAGCAGAGCTCGCAAAAAGCAGGAACAAAAGAACGGAAAGGACAATTAGACCCACGCTCTTTTTCTTCTTTTCCTTCTTTGCGGGAGGAGGAGTTACGGGCGGTACCGCCTGAAACGCAGGCTGTTCGGGAGCGGGCGTAGGCGCAAAGGCGGGCTTTGCGGGAGCCGCAGGCGCAGGTGTAAAAGCAGGCTCGGCAGGAGCCGCAGGTGCGGGTGTAAAGGCAGGCTTAGTGGGAGCCGCAGGCGCGGGTGTAAAGGCAGGCTCGGCAGGAGCCGCAGGGGCGGGTGTAAAGGCAGGCTCGGCGGGAGCCGCAGGGGCGGGTGTAAAGGCAGGCTTAGTGGGAGCCGCAGGTGCGGGTGTAAAAGCAGGCTCAGCGGGAGCCGCAGGTGCAGGTGTAAAAGCAGGCTCGGCGGGAGCCGCAGGTGCGGGTGCAGGTGCAGGTGCAGGTGTAAAGGCAGGTGCTATGG
>JAFVYT010000084.1 GCA_017508505.1 Clostridia bacterium | reverse complement strand
TCCAGAGTTAGTCCTACAACATTAAAAAAGAACCTGGCGTTGATCAACGCCAGGCCCAAGAAAGTGTTAGGCTTTAAAAAACCTATTGATTTGTTTGATCTTTGTCTTGCAGAGTGTTGCACTTAGTTTGACAATTCATCTAGCTTAGTGCTCTCTTTTCTTCCTTGCAATCAGAGGAATGGCAAAGAGCGCGGTGCCGGAAACGAAGAGGAGTGCATACCAGAGAGCAAGATCCGTACGATCGGAGGTCTGAGGAGGTGCCTCCTCCTTAACGGTCTTATTGGCAAAGACGGGCTTTTCCGCCGCCTCGGTCTCGGTGCTGTACTGCACGTCCACTCCGAAGGTTCCGTCTCCCTTGTCGGTCACGGTTACCTGTGCATAGAAGACGGCAGGGTCGTACTTGACGCCGTTCAGCACATAATCGGAATCGACTCCTGCGGGGATGAGCTCCCGGATGGCAAAGTAGTAGGTGCCTGCCTCATTAAGCTCGTCAAAGGTAAGAGACGTAAAGGCAAATTTGCCGTCTACGGTGCTGACCTCCTCGAGAGCGTTGGTGCCGATTTCAAGCTGATTTCCACGCTTCGAGGCAGAATAGAGGGCAAACTTGAATTCGCCGTCCTTGGGTGCCTTGCCGTCCAAGGTCTTTTCGCCCTCAAGGGTCACGGTAGCGGGAGTCATCACGCCGTACTTGTTCTCAAAACGGATGGTAGCGTCGGCTCCGTCCAGCGTCGTCTTGGAGGTAACGCCGAGGGTGCCGTCCCCGTTGTCGGTCACGGTCACGGCCACAAGGTACAGACGGGTGTCGTATTTGACGCCTGCCAGAACGCCGTCGGAGGTGGCAGCGGCGGGAACGGACTCCTTCACGGCAAAGTAGTGTACACCCACGTCGGAGAGAGAATCAAAGGTGATGGCATCAAAGGTGAACTTGCCGTCCAGATTCTTCTTGGTGTCAAGAGCGGCTCCCACGGTCTCCACCTTGCCCTGGGCGTCAACCGTAGCCTTGTAAAGCTCGAAGGTGTACACGCCGTCGGCAAGGGTCTTGTCCGTCAGGGTCTTTTCACCGCTGACGGTGATGGCACCGGGAGTCGTAATGCCGTATTCGTTTTCAAAGCGGATCTCGGCGGCAACGCCGTTTTTGGTCACGGTGCGGACCACAGAAAGGGTACCGTCGCCGTTATCGCTGACCACGACCTTCACCAAAAACTCGGATCTGTCATAGGAGATTCCTTCTGCCACCCCGCCTGCTCCTGCCGCGATAGGCAGACTCTCCTTGACCACGTAGTAGTGGGTTCCCACGTCGGAGAGAGAATCATAGGTGATGGGGGTGAAGGAGAATGCCCCGTTTGCGTTGGTTTTGGACTCGATCTTCGAGCCAAGGGTCACGTCGTTGCCGTTCACGGTGGCGTGATACAGGTCGAAGCTGAAGTCACCGTCCTTGAGAGTAAAGTGCTTTGCGATCTTCTCACCGCCGATGACAACGTCGGAGGAAGCGGTGATGGAGTAGGTGTTTGCAAAGGCGATCTCGGCGGAAGCGCCGTTTTTGGTTACGGTGTGGACCACGGAAAGGGTGCCGTCGCCGTTGTCGCTGACCACAACCTTCACCAGATACTCACTTGCATCATAGGTGATGCCCTTCAGAGTGAGATTGGTATCCACAGCGGCGGGGATCACCTCTCTGATCACATAGTAGTAGGTTCCCACGTCGGAAAGGGAGGTGTAGGAGAGAGGCTTAAAGGTGAAGGTGCCGTTCACGGGAGATGCCACGTCGAGCTGAGCGCCGACGGTGACGTCGTTGCCGTTCACCCGTGCCTCGCAAAGCTCGAAGGAGAAGACCTCGGTTCCGCTCGTCTTGCCGTCCAGAGTCTTTTCACCCTGTAGGACAAGGTCTCCTGCGGCAGAGGCATCGTAGCGGTTTTCGAAGGAAACGCTGCCGCCTGCAGTGCCGTTCACAAGGAGGGTGTAGGAAAGAGTGCTTCTGCCGTTCACCACGCTCTCGGTCACACGGACGGTGATGCCGTAGACGGTGGTATCGTAGGTGATGCCGTTTGCGGTAGGAGCGGCTGCGGTAACACCGCTCGGGAGACGCTCGGTCACGGCAAAGTGGTAATCCCCCGCCTCGGTAAATTTCAGGATCTCGGAGCTCGCGGAATCCTTCAGAGTAAAGGAGCCGTCCGCCGCATTCTGAGCGGAGAGAAGCGCAGAGCCCTCGGGGGTGTAGGTGTTGCCGGAAAGGCTTGCCCGATAAAGGTCGAAGGTAAACATTCCGTCGGTAAGGGCAAGGTTATAGGCCTTCAGGCCGGGAATGACCGCAAACACGGGATCGGGAAGACGGGTGTTTGCAAAATCGATCTCGTCGGCCTGCACGGCGGTGCGGGTATTCCCCGAAACGCGGATCACCTCGGTCTCGGCCACAAGGCCGCCGACCAGATTGTCCGTAACCGTGACCTTGACCTCGTAATAGGTCTCGTCAAAGACCATCAGGGGGTCTCTGCCGTTCTGAGCCTCGCGGATGATAAAGTAATAGGTGCCGACTCGGTCAAAGAGCAGATGACCGATGTAGTTGTGATCGAAGGAGAGCTTCCCTTCCTCGTCAAGATGAGCGGTGTAAACGAGGGCATCCTCGGAAACGGTACCGCCCTTCAGGGAGGCAGAGTAAAGCTCGAAGGCGAAGCCGTTTTCACCCACGTAGCTCTCCAGCTTATCGCCGGAAAGGGTCTTGGTGCCGGAAAGGTCGGTAAAGGTGGACTTGGCCTCGTAGACGTTGGTAAAGTCCGTTTCCACGGTGTACTCGGTGGTGCCGTTCAGGGTGGTGGAGGAAACGCGCACACGATTGGTGGAGGCTTCCACAGAGGTGATGCGATAAGCACCGCTCCAATCGTCCTCCACGTTGACCACGAACTCACGCACGGAGGAGTCGTAGCGGACACCGCCCAAATCTCCCTCCTCCTCCACGATCCAGAAGCGGTAGCTTCCCTCGCGGTCGAAGACAAAGCCGGCGATCACGTCGGAGAGGTTAAAGGTGGGATCGGCCTTGGTCGCCTCGGCATCCTGACCGCCCGCGAGGGTCTGCCAGCTTACGCCGTTCCAATACTGCAGGCTGAAGCGATAGGCGTCGAAGTCCTGCCACTCTCTGCCGTCCAAGAGCTTGGTGCCGCTGATCTTCACGTCAGAGCCGTAAACGGCAGCGGGAGTATAGGTGTTGGTAAAGGTCATTTCCTTGACCGTGTTGTACTCGGACTTGACAGACTGAACGGCCTGAGAAACGGTAAAGTACCCGGGAAGGTTGACCTCCTCCACCGAAACGTTGGTGCCGTCGGGAAGAGCGTTGATGGCAAGGGACTGTCCGTCGGCAAGACGGAAGGAGAACTGTCCTTGGGCGGAGGTGGTCTGAATGCCCGCGGAGGTGGAAACGTCGGCAGAGGCGACGGGGTTTCCGTTTTCATCGGTCAAGGTAGCGATGAAGTCAAAGGTGGTGTTTGCCGGGAATTGCTTATTTTCAAAGGGATGCTCAACCTTTTTGGTGATGACCACGCGGCCCAATTCCTTTGCCACGTTGCGGAACTCCACGGGGGTAATCTTGCCGTCGACCACGGTACCGGAGACGGTGGGAGCGGCGGGCTCGTAATCCTCGTGATTTTCCTCGGTCACGGTGTAGGTGACCCCTGCGGGAAGACCAAAGATCCAAGCGGACTGATTGGCATCCAAGGTGACGCTGACGTCATCGATGTCCATTTCCACGTAGGTTCTGCGGTCATAGGAAACCTTGACGGTTTCGGGAAGGACGGTGCCTGCGGGAGCCGCAAAGGCCACGTTCAGCACAAAGTCCTCCGTTTCGGTGCCGGGGACCACCACGGCGATCTTTTTGGTCAATTCAATACCGGTGGTCTGACCGAGCACAAGACGTCCGTTGTTGCCGTGAAGCTCGTAAACCTCGTACTTGCCCTCGCTGTAGCCGGGAATGTCCGTATCCACGATAAAGCCGAGGGTTCCGGTGGTGTTTTCGGTCTTGGGGAACTCATAAGCGGTGATGTCGTAGCGCATCGTGCCGCCGGGGATGTACCAGGTGTTGGCATCGGCATTCTTTTCGGCGTGGGCAATGGACTGCACGGTGATCCTGCGGTAGTTCTTGACGATCTCGGCAGGGCCGCCGTTTTGCGTCGCACGGAAGATATACTCCAGATGGTAGTAGCCGTCCCCCGTGGGAGCGGTGTTTCCGGTATAGCGGGTGCCGTTTGTATCCGTATAAATCGCGGAATCCTGATTGTAGTAGTACCGCTCGTTCATGGTCGAGGGGTTGTAGTGAGAAATGGAGGCGGTGTGTGCGGTGGGATCGGGATGCACCAGCGTGCCACCCTCCACCCCGTGGTTGTCACCCCAGCGATTGGTATAGAACACGAAGTTTCCGTTCACATCCGTATGATAGTGATCGGTACCGGAAACGATGGAATCTACGGTCAATTCGTTGATGTCGTCTCTCAGCCCCACCTCGAAGAGAAGTCGGATGGGGTGCGTGGCACCGGTGACCTTCATCGAGGCCTCGGTGGCCGCATCAATGCGGTTGGCGTTGACCGTAACCTCGTAAAGAACCAAGGGAATGAGTGCCGCAGGGATGCCCAGTGTCACCTCCTGCTGTCCCGTCGCGAGATCCACCGCGACGCGGACGGCCACGTGCATCATATCCGTCCCCTGAATGTTGGAGTCGGAGATGGACTCGTCAATCACACCGTAGAAGCCGTAGCTCTTCATAATCTGAGTGGCCCCTGCGGGGACGTCGGCAATGGTGTGGCCGTCGTGCCAGAAGCCGACGTAGCGGTTGTCCTTATCCGCATACCAGCCGATATAGTTGCTGTATTTTCGGGTGACGGCGTCATAGCCGAGCTGCCCGTGAGCCCAAGCCTCCTCCGCCAATGCAATGGCGACAGGCTCGGTGACGCCCACGCGCTCCATAATGGCCTCGATGAGAAGCCGGCCGTTTTCGGTATATTCGTCGCGGCTTCCGAATTCATTGTCGAGCATCATCTGCACCAGCGCTTCCCCTGTGAAGAGGTGGCCGCCGATGTCGATGCCCTCGATCTCCTTGACCTCCATAAAGGCACCGATGGGATCCTCGATGGTGATGTAGCCGCTGGAGGTATTATCCTTGCCCTGAATCATCGTGGGATAGTAGCGGGACTGGGCAATGATGGTCTGCACGATGTCCTTGAAGGCGTTTCGGAAGGCAGTGGCGTTCGTGGCGTTGAAGGCCTTATTCACGTAGTTCTGAGCAGCTTGCCAGTCAAGATTATAGGCCTCCGTGGCAGGATTGACTGCGGGAACCTGGTCTACCACGCTGTCTCGAACGATGCTGAAGGAGCTGTTCTGCGAGACGCGGAAGGAGACGTTTGCACCGTCTGCAGCATTGAGGTAGGACTTCCACCACGTATCCAACGTCGTGCCGGAGGAGGAGGGCTTCAGGGTGGGGTTCTCGGAGGAATCGTTTGCACCCTTTAAGTAAAGCGTGTAAAAGAGGGCGTCGTTCTCATACCAATCGGAAACGGACTCCTTGACCCATTTTGCGGTAAGCTGAGTCAGGAAGGTAATGGTGTTGGTGTTGGCCGTGCCGTCTCCGTAATTGGTCACGCCGCCGACGGAATTGCTCGAACGGGTGAAGGTGCTGTACTGATCCGTCGCGGCAGTAGGCTGACCGTCGCTCATCAGCGCGATGACGGGCATACGCTTGGTACCGCCCTGAATGAGGTCACTTTCTATGACGGTGGTGCCGTTTTTGTAGGCCTTTTCAAATTCGCCGTAGGCAAGGTAAAGGCCACTCTGAATATAGGTACCGCCCTGAGTCGTCTTGGAGCCGGTCACCTGCTGCCCCTTGGCATTGCGAACACCCGGGGCAACCGATACGGTGGTTTCGCTCGCTGAGCCGCCGCAATAAACGTAGCCGTTGCCGGTCTTGGTATAGCGATCCAAGGGAAGCAAAACGGTAGCGTGAGAAAGGTTGGAGCTTCCCGTGGTGCTGCGGCCGGAATAGAGCACAACACTGATGCGGTTGTGAAGATTCAGGCTCAGAAGCGTGTCGATGGCATCGTTGGCCGCCGCTACCATAGTGGGGACGTACTGTCCTCTGTCCATGGACTGGGAAAGGTCGAGTACGAAGACGGTATCCGTGGGAATGGCGGAATATCCCGTGATCTCCTTGGTGGCCGCAATGGCCGAGAGAGACACGAGGAAGTTGTCCGCGTCCACGGAAAGGTTCTGATACGCAGCGTTGCCGGTGATGCTCTCACCTTTGTTCATCTTTTCTTTAAAATCTGCGGCAGAGAGGAAGACGGACTTATCCGCCCATACGCCGCCCGCATTCTGCGTATTCAAAAAGTCTGCGCCGAAGAACTCCTTCCACCCGTGAAGGTTGGAGGGATCCACAAGCTTTGAGCCTGCGGCACCGTTCACCGTCGAGATGGTTCCGCTGTCCCCTGCCGCGGCGCTGACAAAGCTCGCGGGGAACAGTCCCAGAAGCATCGTCGCACAGAGCAGCAAGGACACCAGACGCTTGGTTAAATTCTTTTTCATTGGGTACTCCTTTCCATAATGAAGAGCAAGGCTGTCGATGGAAATCGGGAAGAAAGCCGAGGCCATAAGAAAAGCCCTTTGCCCCATCCCTTTTTCCGGCTGAGATGCGCATTCTCCTCTTCGGCTCCGATGGAGAAAAAGAGAAGGTGTATAAAAGTGAAAATGCAAGAGCTTCTTTCACTTTTCCTTGTCTCATTTTACTATAATATAAGGTTAAAAATCAATACCCTTGATAAAAATAATTCTCAAAAAAGATGAATTTTTTTGTTGCGAAGAAGACCTCGCCGTGCTAGAATAAAAGCAGTAAAATAAGGATGGAAAAAGCGATATGATCAAAAGAAAATTTCAGGATACGACCTTGCCCCTTTTGGGAATGGGCTGTATGCGTCTTCCCCGCCTGCCGGAGGGCGGCCCGGGAGACATCGACATAAAGGAAACCGAGCGGATGGTGCGTCTTGCCATGGAGGCGGGAGTCAACTACTTCGACACGGCCTATCCCTATCACGAGGGCCGGAGTGAGGTGGTGATGGGACGCATCCTCTCAAAATATCCCCGCGAAAGCTTTCTGCTTGCGGACAAGTACCCCGGGCATCAGATCGTAAAGGAGTATCGCCCTCGAGAAATCTTTGAGGAACAATTGAAAAAGTGCGGAGTGGAGTATTTTGACTTCTACCTGCTGCACAACGTCTTTGAAAACTCCCTTCACACCTACAGCGATCCCCGCTGGGGCATTATGGATTACTTTTTGGAGCAAAAGCGCCTCGGTCGCATTCGGCATCTGGGCTTTTCCACTCACGGGAGCCTTGAGGTGATGCGTACCTTTCTGGACCGATACGGGGAGCATATGGAGTTTTGCCAGATCCAGCTCAACTATCTGGACTACACCCTTCAGAATGCGAAGGAAAAGGTGGCCCTCCTGAACGAGCGGGGTATCCCCGTTTGGGTCATGGAGCCTCTGCGGGGCGGAAAGCTCGCCAATCTCTCCGAGGAGAACCGCAGGATCCTTTGCTCCGACGGCGCAAAGGATCCCGTGGAGAGCGCCTTCCGCTTTTTCCACGACATTCCCGGGGTAACGGTGGTGCTGAGCGGAATGTCGGACCTCTCCCAGCTCGAGAAAAACATCGGATATTTTCAGCGGGAGAACCCCCTTTCCCAAAGGGAACGGGAGATCCTTTTTGCCATTGCGGAGCACCTCCAGAATTCCGTGCCCTGCACCGGATGCGGATACTGCCTAAAGGGCTGTCCCAAGGGGCTGGATATCCCCATGATGCTTTCGATCTACAACGAGCTTCAAGTGGTCCGAAGCGCAAATGCCTCCATGCGAATGGAGTTTTTGCCGGATCAGAAAAAGCCCGCCGCCTGCATCGGCTGCGGTGCCTGCAGTCGGATCTGCCCCCAGAAAATCGCCATCCCCGAGGTACTCGGAAAGCTTGACGGGATCCTGCGGGAGATGCCCTCCTGGGCAAGCATCAGCCGAAATCGAGAGCTTTTGGCAAAAAAGGCGCGAGAGGAAAGCAAATAACAAAAGAACGGAGGTCGTCGTACCTCCGTTCTTTTTTCATTGGGATAGCGCTTCCCTCTTGTTTTTTTTAATCTCTTGTTATATAATAAAGTATTAAGATCGATTTCTATACCCTTGATTCAAAGAAAGGAAACGGGCACAAGCAATGGCAGCCGATACCCAAAGACTCTTTTCGCTTCTGGACGAAAGCGGCAAAAAATACGACAAGGAAAAGATCCGCAAGGCCTTCCTTTATGCGGAGGAGGCCCACTGCGGTCAGTTCCGCAAATCCGGGGAGGAGTATATCTACCATCCCCTTGCCGTAGCGGAAATCTGTGCAGAGCTCAATCTGGACACCGATGCCATCTGCGCCGCGCTCCTGCACGACATCGTGGAGGATTGCCCCGGGCAGAGCTTGGAGGGGATTGAGGCCCTCTTCGGCGCAAGCGTCAAGATTTTGGTGGACGGATTGACCAAGCTCGTTGCCATCCCCTTTGAGGACAAGGAGGAGGAGCACATCGAGAGAACCTGAGAAAGATGTTTTTGGCCATGAGCCGCGACATCCGCGTGATCCTCATCAAGCTCTGCGACCGCCTGCACAATATGCGTACTCTCGCCTCTCATCAGGAGGCCAAGCAAAGGCTCATTGCGTTGGAAACCATGCACGTTTACGCACCCCTTGCCCACCGCCTCGGTATCCAGAGGATCAAGCAGGAATTGGAGAGCCTTGCCCTGCAGTATCTGGACCCCATCGGCTACGACGAGATCAACCGCTGGATCGAAACCAAATACGGGGAAAACATCGGCTTTGTGGAGCGGATCAAGCAGGAAATCGGGGAAAAGCTCTCAGAGCAGGGGCTGGAGTATTCCATCAAGGGAAGGATCAAGAGCATCTACTCCATTTACCGCAAGATGTACCGCTCCAGCAAGAGCTTTGACGAGATCTACGATTTTTACGCTGTGAGGGTCATCGTGGATTCGGAGATCAGCTGCTACACGGTTCTGGGTCTGATCCACGAGATGTACCATTCCATGCCCGGTCGCTTCAAGGACTACATTTCCACCCCGAAGCCAAACAACTACCGCTCCCTTCACACCACGGTCATCGGACGGGACGGCATCCCCTTTGAGGTGCAAATCCGTACGGCCGAGATGCACCAGATCGCCGAGTACGGTATCGCCGCACACTGGAAGTATAAGAGCGGTGCAAAAAGCGACGAAGGCATTAACAAGAAGCTGGAATGGATCCATATGCTTCTGGAAAGCGATCAGAAAACCATGGACTCCGAGGAGTACCTGACTCCTCTCAAGATCGACATTTTCGAGGACGAGATCTTCGTCTTTACCCCTCAGGGAGACGTGGTCACCCTGCCTACGGGCTCCTGCGGCATCGACTTTGCCTATGCCATTCACTCGGGGGTTGGCAACAAGATGGTCGGCATCAAAATCAACGGTGCCATCGCACCCATCACCACCGTTCTGCAGACGGGACAGATCGTGGAGGTTCTGACCTCCTCCGCCTCCAAGGGGCCCAGCCGTGACTGGCTGAAGATCGTCAAGAGCGGAGAGGCGAAGAACAAGATCCGCGGCTGGTACAAAAAAGAAAAAAGAGAGGAAAACATCCTCCTTGCCCGCAACGAGGTGGACAAGGAATTTGAAAAAATCCGCAAGGGCCTGAGCGAAGAGGACAAGGAGAGGATCATGACCACCATCTCCCAACGTCACGGGATGGAAAGTCTGGACGACCTTTACAACTCCATCGGCTACGGCGGAATCGCCCTGTCCAAGATCCACGTGAAGATCCGCGACGAGATCGACCGCACCTTTGCCGTGCACACCCCCGCTTCTCTCGGGGTGACCCAAACCCAAACGGAGAAAAAGGAGCAAAAGAAGTCCAAGAGTGGCGTCATCATTGAGGGGCTTGAGAGCTGTCAGGTGAAATTTGCCAAGTGCTGCTCTCCCCTGCCCGGTGACGAGATCATCGGCTTTATCACCCGCGGCTACGGCGTTTCCGTGCACAAATTCTCCTGCATCCACGCAAGAGACGGCCTGCAGGGACCCGAGAAGGACCGTTGGGTCAACGCCTCCTGGGCGCAGAGCGCCACGGAGACTCAGACCAATTCCTACAACGCCACCCTGCAGCTTCTGGTGGCGGATAACATCGGCGTGATGGCGGCCATTTCCACCGCCCTGGCGGAAATGCGGATCCCCATCTCCGCCATCAATACCCAAGCCTCCTCTCCTCAGACGAGCCTTCTGACCCTGACCATCGGCATCAAGGGCAGGGATCACTTGAACGCCATCGTGGAGAGGCTGAAGAAAAACAAGGACATTTTGAGAATTATGGGAGGAAACGGATGAGAGCGGTGCTTCAAATCACGCAAAAGAGCCGTCTTGTATGCGAGGGCAGCGTGGTTTCCGACTGCGGTCGCGGGATGTGCATTCTCCTCGGGCTGGAGGCGGGAGACGATCGGGCAGAGGCGGATCGCTTCATCGATAAGATCCTGAGGATGCGCATTTTTGCAGATGCAAACGGAAAATTGAACCTTGCCGCCTCCGACGTGGGAGCGGACATCCTCGTGGTTTCCAACTTCACCCTTTGTGCAGACCTCTCCTCCCGTAGGCCGAGCTTCTCCGGCGCAATGAAATTTACCGAGGCAAAGGAGCTCTACGATTATTTTCTCTCACAGATGCAAAGCAAGGCCGATCGCATCGGCGGTGCCGAGCCCGTTCGCATCTTCCCCGGTGTCTTCGGAGGGGATATGAGGGTGGAAATCCACGGAGACGGCCCCGTGACCATCTGGATGGATTCCGAGGCACTTCGATGACTCCTTCTGCCGAAAGCGAGGGCCGTCGCCTCTTTCTCTATCATCTGATCCGCGCCTTTTTCCACGAAAAAAGCGCCTGCCTTACGGCCCACTCCCGGCGAGAGGGCGACACCGTCGCCGTCATGCTGGAAAACGGAGCGGAAAAGGGCGTGGGAAAGGCCGAGGTGAAGCTTTCCCTTCACCGTGAGCCAGGTCGGGCGGAGAACGCCGCCGTGGGACTTGCCTTTGCCCGTGCCGCAAGGCACTTTACCGATTACGTGCCCCCTTACGGAACGCTCATAGGGGTACGCCCCGTAAAGGTTCCGCTGTTCTACCTGAACGAGGGTGACGCCGAGGAGACGGTTAAGGACACTCTGACGGAGGAATTTCTCGTTTCCGCGGAAAAGGCGGAGCTCCTTTTGGCTCTTGCCAAAACGGAGATGCATTTTTATCCCGACAGGCGGGAGGGAGACGCGGTGCTTTACGTATCCATTCCCTTTTGTCCGAGCCGCTGCTCCTACTGCTCCTTCGTGTCCTCGGCCGCTCCGAAGCATCTTGCTCTGATCCCGCGCTATCTTTCCCTTTTGACCGAGGAGCTTCGTTTGACTGCGGCGCTCTTTCGAAAGGAAGGCCGCAGACTCCTTGCGGTGTACGTGGGCGGCGGTACCCCCGGCATTCTGAAGGCAGAGGAAATGCAGGCGCTTCTCGGCGTCATCCGCGAGGCCTTTGACTGCAGTGCCCTGCGGGAGTTTTGCGTGGAGATGGGGCGCCCCGACACGGTCACGGAGGAAAAGCTTCTGGTTTTGGCGCAGGCGGGAGTGGATCGGATCAGCATCAATTCTCAGACCACCTGCGACGAGACCCTGTCCCGCATTGGGCGCAAGCACAGCGCCGCGGACTTCTTCGAGGCGATGGCGCTGGCCAAAAAATTTCCCTTCAAGATCAACTGCGACCTGATTTCCGCTCTTCCCGGGGAGACCCCCGAGATCTTCCTTCAATCGGTGAGCCAAACCCTTGCCCTCGGACCCGAGAATCTGACCCTGCACGCTCTGTGCCAAAAGAGGTCGGCGGAGGATCAAAATGAAAAAGAGTTTTCCGAGCGCTTTGCTCCCGCGGTGAAAAAAGCCCACGAGGCTTGCATCAAGGCGGGACTTGTCCCATATTATTTATACAGACAAAAAATGAGCGACGCAGAGCTGGAAAATTTGGGCTTTGCCACCCCTGAGGCCATCGGGGTCTACAACCTCTTTATGATGGAGGATCTCTGTGACGTATTTGCCTGCGGCGCAGGGGCCATCTCCAAATTGATCCCGAGGGAAAAGGGAGGGCGAATCCACCGCTTTGCGGGTTTTAAGTATCCCTTTGAATACCTCGATCACCCCGAGCGGATCGGGGAACGGCTGGGTCAAATGCAGTACTGAGCGAAAGGAGCTATGATGGAATATTCGATCTTTCCGAAAGACGGCGTAGACTGTGCCGAGGCCATCAGCCTTCGGGAGGAGACGCACTACCGAGAATCCATTCAGAAGGCCGTGCGCATCATCCTGATGAAAAAGGCAAGATTTGTCTTTTTGGCCGGCCCGAGCTGCAGCGGTAAGACCACGACGAGCCTTTCCCTTGTGCGGGAGCTGGCCGAGGCAGGGCTGCGGGCGATGACCTTTTCCACCGACGATTTCTTTTTCAACGGGGATCGGGCTCCGAAAAACGAGGACGGCACCCCGAACTACGACGCCTTTTCCCATACGGACTCCCGCTACATCCTTTCCGTTTTGAACCGACTTTGCCGTGGGGAGACGGCACTTTTGCCCGTGTTTGACTTTGGCACGGGCAACCGCTCGAATCAAACCGTGTCCCTTGACCCGAGGGACTACGACGTATTTATTTTAGAGGGGATCCACGCACTCAATGACGTCATCCTGGACGGGATGCCGAAGGACGAGCCCCGTGCCTGCTTCTACCTCGACATAACCCGAGGCGTGAAAATGGAGGGCTTTGAGGAGCCTCTTTTGCCCACGGAGGTTCGCTTCTGCCGACGGCTCATTCGGGATTTCAAGCATCGCTTCGCAGATGCGGAGCGCACCTTCTCCCTTTGGAGAAACGTGGTCGCTTCGGAAAAGGAAATCCTACATCCCTTCCGAAAAAATGCCGATTTCACCGTGGAGACCAATTTCTCCTACGAGATCCCCGTGGAAAAAGCGGAGGCGGTACAGCTTCTGGATCAGGTAAAAGAGAATAGCGCCTATTACGGCTCGGCACAAAAAATGAAGGAAAAGCTGCTCCCCTTCCCCACCTTGGGGGAGGAAGTGGTACCAAACCATTCTGTTTTGCGGGAGTTTATCGATTGATGGCAAAGAAAAAACAAGGCTTCGTTTACGGCGCGCTGATCCTGATGCTGTCCAACATCATCGTCAAGGCGGTGGGCGCGCTCTTTAAGATTCCTCTGGCCAACTGCATCGGAGATACGGCCATGGGGTATTTCAGCTCCGCCTATTCCATTTATTCTATGTGCTTTCTCATTTCCACTGCGGGACTGCCCGTGGCCATCTCCCGTATGATCGCCGCCTCCCGTGCCAAGGGAAGAGAAAAAGAGGTAGACGCCATTTATCGGGTGTCGCTTTTGATCTTTTTGGGAATCGGCATTCTCGGCACGGCAGGGCTCTTCTTCGGAGCGGATGCCATTGCCTCGGTGCAGGGTGAGCCGGATCTGGCCCTTTGTATCAAGACCATCTCCCCCATTATGTTTTTCATCTGTCTGGTATCCTGTATTCGCGGGTACTTCCAAGGGGGACAGAATATGATCCCCACTGCGATCAGTCAGGTCATCGAGGTGATGGGAAATCTCTGTCTCGGTCTGACCGCGGGCGTTTTCGCCTCCCGTGCAGGGCACGCTCCCGCCGTGGTAGCCGCCTTTGCCCTGGGAGGAGTGACCCTCGGAATCGTAGCCTCGGCGATCTATATGTCCCTTGCCAAGTTTCTGGCGGATCGGGACGCGGAGCAAGGAAGCGACGCGGAATGCCGCTCCAAAAAGAGCCTTGCCAAGGAGCTCATTGCCATTGCCGTACCCATTACCATCTCCTCCAGCGTGATGAGCCTGACCAGCGTCATTGACTCCATTCTGGCGGTGCGTCGTCTGAACGATGCCTGCGTGGGGCTGATCTACTTTGCCGTCAACGAGGCCACCCCCGTGGCGGTGACCCTCTACGGAGCTTATATGGCCAAGGCGGTGACCCTGTTCAACCTCCCCCCCACCATCATCTATCCCTTCGCCATCAGCATCATTCCCGCCATCAGCTCGGCAGACGCCAGCGGCGACCGCAGGGAATTGAAGAAGACCATGGACTTTACCTTCCGCATCGTTTCGGTGATCTGTCTGCCCTGTGCCGTAGGTCTTGGCGTGATGGCGAAGCCCATCATAGACCTGCTCTTCTCCTCCGGGTCCCCGATCTTTCTTACCGCTGCCGGCAATGAGGCCTTCTCCAACGCCGTGGTGGCACCGATGCTGACGGTGCTTGCGGCGGCCATCGTCTTTTCCGGTCTCATCAGCGTGAGCGGCTCTATGCTGCAGGCCTCGGGCTTCGCCCATTTAAGCATCATCTCCACCTGCTGTGGGGTGGCGGCAAAGGCCGTCAGCGCGTGGATCCTCATCGGGATCCCCTCCGTCGGCTATTACGGCATTCCCCTTTCCACCCTGCTTTGCTACGTGATCATGTTCTGCTTTAACCTGTATTTCCTCTCCAGCCGTCTGCACTACCGTCTCTCCTTCGGCGGGATCCTCTTAAAGCCCCTTCTCAGCGCGGCCTTGTGCGGCGCGGTCGCAGGGGGAGCGCATCTGGTTTTGGATCGCTTTCTCCCCGGGGCCTTAGCCACCGTGGGTGGGATCGGGGCGGCGGCGCTGGTCTACGTCATTGCCCTCTTCCTCAGCCGAGGCTTCGGAAGGGATGACGTTCTGATGCTCCCCAAGGGAGCGTCCATTGCCCGTCTTTTGACCCGTGTGCACCTGCTTCGTGACGAATAAAGAAAAAAACGCTTCGCATCAGCGAAGCGTTTTTTGTTAGCTATGGCGGCTCTTTTTCAAAAGGCGTTTCAAAAAGACCGAAAGGGGCAGCACCAGACAGCAGGCACCCAGATTGCCGAGGGCGTGAATCAGATCAAAGGAAAGACCTGCGGCGATCCAGGCAAGGGTCTGGTGAAAATTCAGCCCGAATAAAAGAGCCTGAAGGGGCGCGTAGAGGGTGCCGAACAAGAGCCCGTGGCAAAAGCCGATGGCAGGATAAATAAAGGCCAGAGCCCGGGGGGGAAGCCCCCGAGGCAGCAGCATCACCGCTCCCCAAAGAGGAAGCCACACGTAGAGATACGGAACCCAGGAGGGTCCAAAGCCCCAGCGGGCCCCTATGAGAAACACGTAAAGGTACAGAGGGAACAACCCCCGACCGCGGAAAACGGCGGCAAAGAGCATTATCATCATCCCGGTCAGGTGGACGTTGGGCAAAAGCTCCATGACAAGCTGCAGCCCGAAGGTCAGGGCGGCAAGCATAGGGTACAGCACCGTTTCCAGAACGGTGATCTTCCCCCTCTTATTTCGTACGGACAAGCTCGTAGCTCTCCCCGTCGGCGATCTCCGCTCCGGAAACACCGACCATCATCATCTCTCCGTTTTTGGTAAAGGACCAATAGGTCTGATCAACGTCGTAGTCCGCGAGGATTCCGTTGACCTTTTTCACGTAAAGGCCGTACTGTCCCTCCTCACCCTCCAAAAGGCCGTGCTCCTGCATTGCCTCTGCCAAGGTGGCCTTGTCGGTCTTTAAGGTAAAGGTGATGCTTTTCCCGTCGGCCTCCACCTTCACACGAACGGTCTTACCCCCTTCTCCGAGGGTGGTGTCCTCCTTGTAGCTTGCCTCGTCCCAAAGAGAGGAGACCTCGACAGTTGCGGCATCGGTGGCGGTGGCGGCGGCCTCCTTTGTTCCTTCCGTCGCCTCCTTGCAGGAGGTGAGAGAAAGAAGCGTCAGAAGCACCAGACAAATTGCGGTCAGAGTCATTTGAAATCGTTTCATTTTCTTTACATTCCTTTCGTTTTTTACAAAAGGATAAAAATAAAAGCACCCTCCCCCGGGTGCAAAGCAAGAAGCGATACCCTGCCGTATCGCCTGTGACCTTGCTCCCTCCCTTTTGCCCGAGAGAACCTTTATCAAGGTCCGCGGTCCGATAAGCATTCCGACTTATGGGTCTCCCCACTTACGGTAATGGCGGTTGCTACGGATTTGCACCGTATTTCCTTATCCCCGAGCCGAATCGGCCCGACAACGCAAAGCGATGAACTGCGGTTTATTCTTTTGTTGGGCTGAGCCCAAGGGAAGTATAGCACGGCGGGGGAAAAAAAGCAAGGCAAAAAAATAACCCCGAACCGTTTTTTCTCTCACGGCTCGGGGTCAGATCTGTTCCTCACTGTTCATGGGACCGTACCTCCGGTATTTTTTATCTATGTCAATTGTTCAGACTTTGCTCGTATCCTTTCGATCAGTACCGATTTCATTTCCTTTTGGGACGTTCCGCTTAGGCGGTGGTTGTATTCGGATCGGGCTTTGTCTTGATGCGGTCCGACGCGGCGGGCTCATACGACTTAGGACTTTGGACTGTACCTCCTAAAAGATTCTTACGGTTACTCCGACTCTCGGGTCACGTTATCCTTTCCTTTGGACTGTCCTCCTATGACTTGACAAAGACGGTTTGGTTTCCTTCCTATGAATTGGTTACTCCGACTTTCGGGTCACGGTATCAAGTATTTGGGACCGTACCTCCTTGTTGGATTTGGCTTATTCCTCCGACTCTTCGGGTCACTGGATTCAGATCTTGGGTCCGTACCTCCTTTTCTTGATTTGAAGAACTCTTGTTCTTTTTTCTTTCGTTTCTTCCTTGCACCTATATAGTAGCACATGTGATCTTATTTGTAAATTCACAAAATACACAAAATATTCATTATTTTTTCGTCGTTTTAACACTTGACTTTCTGTAGCTGTTTTTGATATAATGAATATGTTAGGCGAATAAAAGAGTTGTCGCAAAAGGGGATGTAAAAAAAGCGCAGACCGCCTATTCCTATAAAACAAAAGGGATTCTTTGGAATAAAACGTCCGAAGAATCCCGTTTTTTTGATAAAAACAATAAAAAAACGCATTTTTTGCTACGAACAAACTTCGCCAC
>JAFVYT010000083.1 GCA_017508505.1 Clostridia bacterium | reverse complement strand
TGGTTACCCGAAGGCGTACAAAGGTACGTCGAGTGGCGAAGTTTGTTCGTAGCAAAAAATGCGTTTTTTTATTGTTTTTATCAAAAAAACGGGATTCTTCGGACGTTTTATTCCAAAGAATCCCTTTTGTTTTATAGGAATAGGCGGTCTGCGCTTTTTTTACATCCCCTTAATTCTTATATTTGGGAATGCGGATGGAGTAGGAAACGAAGTTTTCCTCCTCCTTTTTGTCTGCCTCCACGGTAAAGCCCGCCTGACGGATGCCGGAGATGGCACGGTCAACGGAGTTGATGAAGAGGCGCACGTCCCGTACCACAAGCCGTCGCACGGGCCGCGGCTTGGGAGGAGGCGATTCGGGACAGACGAAGAACTCCTCCGGATGAGACAGGAGCGCCTCCAGAAAATCCTCCGTTTGGGCAACGCTGTAGCCCTTTTCGATGATGAAGCGCAGGGCAAACATCCTGGTTTTCGGCTCGGAGATCCGCAGCAGGGCTCTGGCGTGACGGCCGGAGAGGCCGTTTTCCACGATGAGGAGCCGCTCCCGAGGCTCGAGTCGCAAAAGCCGCAGCTTATTGGCCACGGTGCTCTGGCTTTGACCGAGCTTTTCTCCCAGCTCCTCCTGGGTATAATGAAACAGACGGATGAGCCGCTCCATAGCGCTCGCCTCCTCAAAGAGATCCAAATCCTCCCTTTGAAGGTTCTCCACCAAGACCATCTCCGCTCCGAGGCGGGCCGAGACCTCCGCCACGCGACAGGGGACCCGCTCCCAGCCGAGGAGCCGCGCGGCCATCAGGCGGCGCTCTCCCAAAACCAATTCAAACTCCTCCCCCGAGGGTCGCACCGTGATGGGGCAGAGCATTCCGTAGCGCTCCAGACTCCCCGCAAGCTCCCGTATGCTCTCCGAGGAGATGCGCTGACGGGCCCGATAGGGATTGGGCAAAATCACGTCCACGGGCAAAAAACGAATGTTTTCCCGATTCTTTTTTCTCTTCCACATACTTTTTCACTCCTTTCTCCACCATTTTACTTTTTTTCCGCAGCGCATTTTGCCGAAGGGTGGTGATGGATTCCGTCGGCTTCTGTCGGAATTTGTTTTTCGTTGACAAGAAATGAAGTTAAGTAAAAAAAGGAAAGGGAACTTGTCATTGACCGAGCGGTTTTTTTGTGATACAATAAAGTGAAATCGTATGGACGGGAGCAAAGTATGGAGTACCGACTTGGGAAGGGAAGCATCGACGGCCTTCTGGTATTACCGGGCGGGGTGCTGGAGCATTTGAATGAAGCGGGGGACGCGGAGCTGCGCGTGCTTCTTTATCTTGCCGAAGCCTTGAAGAGCGGCGGGATGGAGGAGGAGGCGATCGTAGCGTCCTTGGAGGAGCAGTTCAGCCGCGAGGAAATTCTCGTGGCTCTTGCCTTTTGGCGAGGGTGCGGAATTCTCTTGGCAAGCGCCCGCGCAAGCTCCGCACGCAAGAAGAACCGACCCGTCTCGGAGCCAAGCGAAAAGAGGGAAGCCCCCGCCAAAAAGACAATCGACGCCGACGAGGCCCCCTTCTACTCAGCCAAGGATCTGGCAGAGGCGGCAGAGACCGTACCCGACTTTAAGGCCCTCGTCTCCTTTGCGGAGGGGAGGCTGGAGAAGGTGATGAACGCCTCGGAGCTTGCGCGGCTATACTCCTTCCTGGACTATTTGAAAATGCCCCTGGACGTGGTGATGATGGTCATTGAGGACTGCGTCGCAAGGGAAAAGAAGAGCCTGCGGTACATCACGAAAATGCTCAGCTCCTTTCAGGATGAGGGCATCGTCTCCTACGAGAAGGCGGAGGCCTATTTTGCCTCTCGGGAGGAGAAGGTGCGCTACGAGCGCATCGTGCGCCGCCTCTTCGGCCTTGGGGAGAGAAAGCTGACGGGCGCGGAGGAGCAGATGCTCGGCCAATGGCGCACGGTGTTTTCCTTTGGAGAGGAGATGCTCACCGCCGCCTACGAGCGCACGGTGCAAAGCGCCAAGAACCCCTCCATCCGTTATATGCACAAAATTCTGGAGTCCTGGCATCGGGACGGGATCGCCACCCCCGACGCCATCGGGAAAGCCTCTCAAAAGAGGGAAATGGCAGAAAAAAGCTACGATCTGGACGATTATTTTGAAAAGGCCGTATCCAGAGGAAGAAAGGAACTGTAAACAATGTTCAATCGGGAGATTCTGGAGACCGTGAAGGCTCACTACGACGCAAAGCGGGACGCACGGCAAAGGGAGGCCGAGGAGAGAAGAGCTCTCGCCGAGGAGAAGAATCCCGCCCTGAAGGCCGTAGGGGAGCGCATTCGCGCCACCGCTGTCCTTGTTCTGCAGGAGAGCATGAAGGGGGGAGAGGACCTGAAGGAGCGGGTGCTTGCCATCGGACGGGAGACCGTTGCCCTTCGGGAGCAGTATCTGAAGCTGCTGGAGGAAATGGGTCTGCCTCGGGACTACTGCGAGGTGCGGTACGACTGCCGCAAGTGTGAGGACACGGGCATCGCAAACGGAGAGCGTTGTGCTTGTATGACTCGGGAGCTGGTGCGGGAGACCTGGCGCAATTCGGGGATCGGTCGCCTCATTGAGCGGCAACGCTTTGACAATTTCGACCTTTCCTATTATTCCACCGCGCTTTTGCCCGACAAGCGCTACAGCCCGCGGGACGTAATGACCGCGCTGTATCGGGACGTGGTGGACTGGGCCGAGCATTTTACCACCTCCTCCCCCTCACTCCTGTTCATCGGAGGCACGGGTCTCGGGAAGACCCACCTTTCCAGCGCTCTGGCGGGAAAGGTGATGGAGAAGGGCTTCGACGTGGTATACGAATCCGCGCCCGCCGTGGCGGCACTCTTTGAGAAGGATCGCTTCGGCAAGGAGGAGGGAACGGGGGAGCGCATCCGCAGGCTGATGGACGCGGAGCTTCTCATTCTGGACGATCTGGGAACCGAGCCCGCCTCGGCCACCTCCAACTCCGCCTTTTATCAGCTCATCAATCACCGCGCATCCCTGATGGGACTGCCTACCGTGATCAGCACCAACCTGACCCATCGGGAATTGGAAAAGCAATACGACACCGCCATCGTCTCTCGCCTTTTGGGAGAGTTCGAGGTGAAGGTTTTCGCCGGTGCCGACGTGCGCATGGCCAAGCTTCGATAAGCCAACGGTTTTTTTTGGAGCGACGGGGCTTTATGGGGTTTCACCCCATACCCTTTGCAGGGGCTTTATGGGGTTTCACCCCATACCCCACCAAACTTTTTTGAAAAAAAGTTTGGATCAAAAAACTTTTAAAGTTTATGATTTTCTTTTTGGAACCCTTTTTCGAGAAAAAGGGTTCCAAACCTCCCAAAAAGCTTTCAGTTGGATTTTGATTCTTGATCCGATCAAAAGCAAAAGACCTCACGAATTGTGAGGTCTTTTTTTGTCTCTTATTCAGAGCAATCGGGATAAAAGCCAATTGAAGGTTTTTGGGGGTTCCAAGGGGACTTTTTTCAAAAAGGCCCCTTGGCGGGGAGCGGGGCAGAGTCCCGCAAGGCCCCTGTAAAACGGGTCAGCGCTTGACGATGAGAAGGGGGATTCCCTGAAAGCTCTCGTTTTTACAAACGAAGACACCGCCGGACTCGGATTCCACGGTAAAGTTGAGGTCTTCGCCGTCGGAGGACTGAATGACGATCTCATTTCCGACCACGTGCCAGACAAAGGTATCGGTGCTGCCGTCCTGCCCCTGAAGCGGGGCGAGCTGCTGGGCCAGCTGCTCCTTCATAGAAGCGGCATAGGCCTCCCGAGGAGCCCCGATGATCGAGGCAAAGTCCATTCCTGCGGCGGTGCAGAAGGACTCGAGATTTTGCAAGAGTATCTCCACCACGTCGTTGAAATCCTGCTCCAGCTCCTTACCCAAAAAGGTCATCGTGCCGGTGCCGTCCGCCTTGAAGGTCGCGTCCATCATACGGACGGTCATATCCTCGTACTGCATATAGGAATCCAAGGGCGTATTTTGAAACTGCTCCTCAAAATAGCTTCCCATATCGACAAAAATGCGGCGGTCGCCCACCAAAAGACGCTCGTATGCGCCGTTGGGAGTGGGCGTGGTGGGAGTCGAGGTGCCATCGGTTTCCTTCGTCTCGGCGGGCTCCCGCGTTTCGGGATCGATCGGGAGGGTAGCGGTCTCCTCAAGGCTCACGTCGGCCGTCGCTGTCTCCGCAAAGGTTTCCGTCTCCGTCTCGGCTTTGTCCTTCACGGACACCTCAAGATTAAGCTCCAGCCCGCAGGCGGCCAGAGAAAAAAGCATACAAAGGGAAATCAGCATCGCAATCATTCGTTTCATTTGTTTTACCCCTTTTTTCTTTATTATAACCGACAAATCCCGAATTGGGAACCCCTTTCTTTTATTTTTTCAAATACGCACGGTGCAGGGCCTTTCCCTACAGGATACAAGGGATTTATGGGGCGTTGCCCGTGCGGGGGTTTTATGGGGTTTCACCCCATACCCCTTTTACGAGGGTTTTATGGGGTTTCACCCCATACCCCACCAAACTTTTTTGAAAAAAAGTTTGGATCAAAAAACTTTTAAAGTTTTGATTTTGTTTTTGGAACCCTTTTTCGGGAAAAAGGGTTCCAAGCCTCCCAAAAAGCTTTATGGTTTTTCTTTTCCGTCTTTTCCCAAGGAGGATGTGCTACGCTTAACCCCCCTCTTCCCACGAAGGGGGGTCTTTTTTTACCCGAGGCGTCGGGAGCACTTGGTTTCCCCAAAAGTGCTTGCTCCTTTCGTGCGCGGGCTCCCCCAGCCGCCTTCGGCG